>JAGCNA010000096.1 GCA_017646185.1 Clostridia bacterium | reverse complement strand
GCATCCCAAGAAAGAACAGTTACGGAATCCGCCTCTACGTTGAGGCTTATCAGATACGCCCCGTCACCGTTTTGCGGCTCGCAATACACTACGCCGGGATTCTCCACTGAATACTCACCGTAGCCCGCTATGTTTATATCGCAACGGGTGACCTCCACCTTTGTGGATGTGCCTTCGGAAAGAAGATACAGACAGTCAAAATCCGCAGTTACGCTATCATCTACACTGCTATCATCCGCACTGCTTTCCTCTGACGGTGTATCCGATTCCTCGCTTACATCCGAAAAAACGGGTTCGGAAACATCATTTACCACAGATTGCTCATTGCTTTCGTCGTATGACGGAGCGCCGTTCCCTGCGTTTTCGGTGTCAATATTAACCATGGAATTGCAACCAAATAAAAACAACGCATAAAGCATAATTGCGCATACAAACGTTTTCTTCATTACCTCACCTCAAATTCAGTATTATTTTTCCAATCGCAGAATATCACATTACATCTCGTTTGTCAATAGCAATTTATCGTTTTTCGATATTTTTTATACGAAAAAGAATAAGAGCACGGTTTTCGCCGTGCTCTTTTAAAACAGTTTTATCTGCCTTTGGTAAAGCAGATATGACGCATTCGGTTTATTGCCGCCATAAGCTCCTGCTTGCGGGGCAGATCAAGAAAGCGGCGGCAGGTGGTGAAAAAAGCGGTATATATACTATCCAATCCTTCTGCGCCGATGGTGTAATAAAGCTCGTTTATAACCTTTTCCAAATCTATATACGGGGAATTTCCCGTAACCGCAATACGCCTGAGCATAAATCCCAATGCGTCCATCTGGGCAACGCTGACGATATTATGCAAAGCACGAATATCTATCTTTTCATCCCCCATAAAGATAATTCCCATATCCGAAACAGACAAGGTTTCGGTACCCGTACCTTGAGGATATGAAGAAAAACCGCGGGAAAGCAGAGTGCGGGTTTGGGACCAATCTGCCGTATCCGGACATACCGCAGGAATAGCCGCACTAACATTTTTTGCTTTTTCGGTTACGTCATAAACCGTATAATCCTCCAGCATATAGACTTTGTGGGCTACCGAAAGATACTCTCCGCTTCCCCCGATAACGAGTATGGTGGAAACTCCCTTTTCCTCGTAAAGCTGGCAAACTCGGTCGGTAAAGGGAGTGATAGGCTCTTTGGCTATAAGCTCCTTCATCATTCCGTCCCGTATCATAAAGTTGGTGGCGCTTCGGTCTTCGTCTATAAGGATAAGCCTCGAACCGCCGTATACAGCTTCCATAATATTCGCCGCCTGAGACGTGGAGCCTGAAGCTCTCTGGGTAGAAAAATCCGAAGTATCTCCGCCTGGTATCCATTTTATAAAGGGGGAGATATTGACGTGATGTACGCACCGCCCGTCCTCTGCAGATACGGTGACTGCGGTATCGTCGGTAATACAAAGCTCTCTTCCGTCCCCGTAAACGTGGTCGTAAATACCTGCGGAAATCCCATCAAGCAATGTGGATTTACCCGAATATCCCCCGCCCGTAATAACGGTGACTCCCCTTTTTATGCCCATACCGCGCACACCGCAAATCTCTATACGGTCATCGGGCGGGGACACAAAGGGCACAGCGCCATACATAGGATATTCCGTGCCCTTGGAGCGGGGCAAAATACTTCCGTCGGCAATAAAAGCGCAGTACGGGCTGTTTTTAAGAAATGCCCGTATTTTTTGCTGTTTTTCTGCCAGCGTGAGTGCCGTGTCCAACTGACCTTTATTGAACTCCAGCACGAAGCGCTCTATGGCGTCCGGCAGATCTCTGCACAGCATCTGAATTGTTTTGCGTATCTTTCTTGCGGGGAGCTGAACCTGCATTTTGATACACAGACACAAAATCGGGGGACGGTCAACGTCATCGTGCAATAAATATATAGTCGCTCCGCCGCCGTTTTCGTAATCCTTTTGGGGACATACCGAAAAATACGCTGTATTACGGAGCAGCACTTCCCCGCCCGGCTTGTAAAGATAATACCTGCCGTTTTCCTTATCGGGACGGGAGCGGTTGTATATCTCTGCGTTAAGTCCGTCTATATAAGGAGCAAGGGCTCTTAAGCAACAGTCTGCCGCCGCAACGGAAGGCTCTGTTATTCCCAGCCTGCAAGCGGGAATGGCAAAGGTGAGAGTAGGCATATCCTTGGCATTTTTGTGAGTGGTTTCGATCAGCACGGAAATATCTCCGTACCAATAGGTCGGGTCGGATTCAACAATGGGCTCGGAAGTGGGGTTGCCGTAAGAACCCGACGGGACGATTATCCTGCCCTCGTACATTTCTTTATAGGTTGTGGTGTTGTTATCCATAGAAAGTAAAAATGCTTTTAACCGTTTCAAATATTATTCCTCCGAAAAATTAAAGATAAGTAAGACAAAACAGTACCTCCTGTAAAAAAGTATTTGCCTTTTACTTATATTCGGAGTTTTCTTTTCGGCATTAAAAAAAGCACCCCTTCGGGTGCTTTGACAGCATAAAAAACAAAAAACACCCGAAACCGGATGTTAACATACTATGTACCGATTGCTTATAAAAGGGCAAGGCGGATGTACGTATTCTCCGGCAAATATAAGCTTTTCACGATACATCGCCCCTTTCGGCATAAATTTTATTAAAGCAAAGCCTTGCTTTAGTTAAAATGTACCATATAAAAGCAATTTTGTCAAGGAAAAGTAAACATAACATTCGTCAAAAGTAATAAAAATAAGATTTTCGGTTTTTACCTATTGATTATTTTTTACATCGATGCTATAATATTATGAATTGTTGTGAAGTACCTTCGCAAAATATCCGGGAGGAACAGATAATGAAAAAATTTATCGCACTGACGCTTGTTACAATTATGGCACTTGTTGCTCTTGCAGGCTGTTCATCACTTAAGGACGAGGAAAAAGGCGCAAACATTTCCGTTTATATGTCTTCTTTCCCCTATTGTCTTGACCCTGCTTTGGTTCAGCTTGATGCTGACGTGATCCAGGTACTCGGTCTCGTTTACGAGGGACTTACCGCTATTAACGAAAACGGTAAGGTCGTAGGCGCACTGGCTGAGGATTGGTACAGCTATTATGATGCTGTTTACGACGAATACCAGATGTTCTTCGTACTCAGAGACAGCTACTGGAACGACGGCCGTAAGGTTTCCGCAGACGACGTTATATACGCTTGGAAGAGAATTCTCGACCCCGCTTTCGAAAGCCCTTACGCTTCTCTTCTCTTCCCCATCAAGAACGCAAAGGCTGTTAAGTCCGGCGCTATGTCCAGCGACGATCTGGGTATTGCCGCAACCGACGACACCTTGCTTTGCATCACCTTTGAAAAAGAATACGATATCGACCTGTTCGCAGAGCAGATCGCTTGTACCGGTCTTGTTCCTCTCCGTGAAGACGTAATTACCGACGCAGAGAAGGACGGCGCTATCTGGGATGCAAGTGCGGCTTCTATAGTTTGTAACGGCCCCTACGGCGTTAAGAACCTTGAAGAAGGTATCCGCCTTGTTCTTGAAAGAAACGCTTCCTACAACAGAGAAGCAGAGCAGGCACTTGATAAGGCTGTTAAGCCCTACAGAATTACCATTACATATCAGGAAAACACCATTGAAAAGAGCGTTGACGAAGAATTGCGTATTACCGACAGCGCTTTCCAGGCAAACCGCTTTGCAAACGAAAACATCTTCTTTATGAGCAATTTCGATAAAGAAGCATACGCACAGTATTCCGGCAAGGCAAAAGACGAAGTTTCCCTGATGTCCACTTACGTTTACTACTTCAACACCGAAAACGAGCTTCTTTCTTCCAAGGAAGTTCGTAAGGCTCTTTCTCTTGCTCTTAACAGAGAAGACCTGGTTTCTTCCGTAACCGGCACCGGTGAAAAGGCTGTTACCGGATACGTACCCGAAGGTGTATTCAACACCGGCAGAAAGAACGATTTCCGCGAAGAAGGCGGCGACCTCTTCTCTGCAAACGGCGATATGAACAAGGCAAAGGAACTGATGAAGGGTAAAAAGACCGGCACCATTTCTATTGCATACCTCATTCCCGAATCCGAAGACCTTATGAACAACAACAAGCGTAAGGTTAATTACGAAAACGTTTACGAAGATATCGCAGAATACGCTGCAAAGGCTTGGAAAGAGCTTGGCTTCAAGGTTGAGCTTGTAGGTCTCCACGAGGACGAATACAGACTCGCGCTCTCTACCCGTGATTTCGACGTTATCGGTGTTACCAACGTTGTTAACTCTACCGATGCATACGCTTGGCTTTCTTCCTTCGCTACCCGCTTCAGCGGATGCGCTGTTGAACCTTCCCTCACCGGCGAAGACGTTTACACCGCACACCAGACCAACTGGGAAAACGATGAGTTTGATAAGCTTATCGACGAAGTTTGCTACGAAAGCGACAGAGAAGTAAGAGCAGAAAAGCTCCACGCAGCAGAACAGATCCTTGCTGACGAGTGCCCCGCAACCGCACTCTTCCAGTACACCAACTGCTACGTTAAGTCCTCCAAGCTTTCCGGTATCGGCGATACCTACTACTTCGGCTACAGAGATTTCTCCGACCTCTCTCTTAAGAACTGGAGAAAGATCAACGCAGCAGAAGACGAAGCTTCCAACGCAACCGAAAACTAAAAAACACATAAGAAAAGCTCCCGTTTGGGAGCTTTTTTGTTTGTCAAGCGATTTGTCTGGGTGATTCTCGTATTTTATTAATTATTCCACGCTTGTACGTTTTTGTATATCCAATCTGCCAAAGCGGGTATACCTTCCCCTGTTTTTGCAGAAACGTAAAGGATATCTATATTCGGATTACGCATTTTTGCGTATTCTTCCACCTTTTGGGTATCGAAATCGAAATAGGGTAAAACGTCTGTTTTATTAATTACCAAAAGATGGCTGGTCTGGTACATAAGAGGATATTTGAGAGGTTTATCGTGGCCTTCGGGTACGGAAAGAATGGTCATATTCTTTACAGCGCCCGTATCAAATTCCGCAGGGCAAACAAGGTTTCCCACGTTTTCAAGGACTACAAGGTCGTAATCTGCGTATCCCACTTCCTTTAATCCTTGGCGTGTCATATCCGCATCAAGATGGCACATGCCGCCCGTATGTATCTGTATGGAATGCACGCCCGCTTCAAGCATTGCTGCGGTATCCACGGCGGAATCTATATCCGCTTCCATAACCGCCATTTTTAATCTTCCCGAAAGCTCTTTTGCAACGGCAAGCAGTACGCTTGTCTTGCCCGAGCCGGGAGAGGACATAAGGTTAAGCAAAAAGGTCTTATCCTTTTTTAACGCTTCTCTTAAACGGTTTGCATCCTCATCGTTATTTTGAAACACGCTTTGCTTTACTTGAATTATCTTTATATCTTCCATATTATTCGTTCCACAGCTTAAGATCAAGGTTAAAATCTTTTTTGAAATATTCGTGAAGATCCTCACGCATGGGCATAGTCTGCTTTATTTTTATTACGTCCAGATTGCACTTGCTCTTGCAGATACCGCAGCCAACGCAGGTTTCCTGATTAATAACCACCTTGCCGTCCTCGCCAAAGCTGATAGCTTCTACGGGACATCCGTTCAAGCCGGACACGCATTGCTTACAGCCCACACATTTTGTACGGTCAGGTACCGCGGTCCAACCGGAGGGATGGAAGCGGTGACGCTCATTGCCGGTGGCGTTACGGGCAAGACGCATTGCGATACAACAGCAGGGACAGCAAAAGCATATTTCCAAAAACTTATCCATCTGGTCGTTGCGTATACCCCAGAGGAGCTGCTCAACCTCTACCCAGACGGCTTGTCCCATAAGACCGTAGGACGCCGCTTTATCTACACGGGCGCAGGCTTCTTCATATGTAATCTCTTTGCCCAGATTATGTTTTACAATAACTTTGCCCGCTTCACCAAGGAAAAGACAGCCCACGTCACTGGGGAAATCCTTACACTCGTTGGCTTCGCGGCAAAGGCAGGAATCCATTCCGCCGATAAACGTTGCGTTTTTTAAAGATGCCTTTATCATATCCATGGGAATGACGACTTTTTCACTTTTGTCTGTCAGATCCACGTGCAGAGGCATTACCACAGTGGATGTATGGGCTTCCATATCGGGATAAAGCATTATACCTTTTTTGTATATTTTACACTTTAATCCGCCTTTTTTCATCCACACGGAAAACTTTATAAACATCTTGTAAAGCTTAAGTGCAAGGGGCCAGCGTTTATCGCTCATATAAATAACGTGCTCTTTAAGGAAATTGTATATTCCCAAGCCGTTGCGCTTGTTTTTGAAGGGAGGGAACCCTACCTCCTTGCGGTTGAGGCGTTCTTCATCAAGATAAAGCACGTTGCCCTGCTCATCGATATTGCTCGCCTGCATAACGGTGTTTTCTTTAAATTCTGTACTGTTCATAAATTTTAATAACCAATCTCTTTTATAATTAGTCCGCTTCCGGGAGCCATCTGAATACGAAGCTGTGCTTTTTTAAGCAAAGGATAATTTTCTATGGCAACGGGAAACAGCTTTTCCAAAAATGCAGGCACAAAGGATGAGCTTTCGCCTACTTCAAGAGTCATAAACTTAATGCACTTTATTTTGTTTTTTTCTGCAATTTCGCTTACCGTTTTCACGGCATGGCATAATACGCCCAATTCGTGCATGGTTTTATCCCCTTTTTGTTTTTTGCAAATTTGCACATAAACCAACAGTTTATACTTTAACATATAATACCGTGTTTTTCAAGAGAAAATATATAAAAAAGCTCTCAGTACGAGAGCTTTTTTTCGGATTTTGTATTATAAAAATAAAGTGAAAGAGCGATAACACACTGACCCGGGAAATAAGTGAACAGGCAAAGAGTATTTGACCAAGCGGGCGAACCGCCGAAAACGTTGAACGCCAAGGCGATATCCGAAACGAAAAACATTAAACTTCCCAAAAGAATGATGGCGTGTAAAAGGCTTCTCTCTGTTATAAAATCAGAAACGGCTTTGCCCAGCATTACAGAAATAACCAGCGCATATATTGCGGCAACGGCAGTCATAACCGCAGAGCCGAAATCAAAAGCAGGGCAAAGGAAAATAAACGCAAGGGATGCTGCGGCGGTAACGGCGGTTACAATAAGATCCGTAACGCACACTTTCTTAAGGGCACAGTAAGCGGCAATATACATAACGTGACCTGCCACAAACACTGCGGCGCCCAACACAAAGTTTTTAAAAAGTATAATATCCCCTGCCATGCACAAGGCGAGGCCAAAAAAAGCAAGCAAAGGAAAGCTTTTCTTTTTCTTTGAAAGCAGTGTGTGGACAAAATTAACCGCGCCCATGGCAACGAAACCAAAAGCAGTAAGCGCCTTTAACCAAAGCTGATAATTGTTTTTATATACCACGCACATCACTGCGGTAAAGACGAGTAAAACCGTATTTAAAAATATAAATATCTTATTCATCACTCGTTCTCCGGAAGGCCCTGGGAAGATATCTTTTCGAGATTTTTTACGATAGCTTCAAGGGTTGAATAAAATATAGCTCTGTCCTGCTCGGAAACACCGTCACCTGCAAGGGATACCGCAAGGTTTGCGCGGTTCTGTACATAAGCAGCCACACGGTTGCCCTCTTCGGTCAAGCATATCTTTGCACGGTAAAGGTTTGATCCGTTTGTTTCTTTTTTAATATATCCCTTTTTCTCCAGATCGGAAACTGCACGGGAAACATCGGCTTTGTCTTTACAGCAAAGTTCGCAAAGCTGTGTGGCGGTTAACCCTGCCTCAAAGCGGGAAAGCACGGAAAAATATGTACAATATGCACCCTTGAGACCGAATTTTTCCATCTCGTCTGCGGCGATCTTGTGCCAATACCGAAACACTTCCATTATATCTGTAGAAAAACGTTCAAATCTGTTTATCATAATTACTACTCCGAGAAACATATCTTACGTATTATACACGCAAACGCGAAAAATGTCAACCGATAAGTGTCCCGGCAAATATACAAAAACGCCGTTGGCTGTTAAAAAGCCAACGACGTTTGTTTGTTTACTCTTTATCGGAATATACGCTTACCTCATCGATAAACATCCAGCTCTTTAAGGGGACTATATCCACCTTAACGTATCTTGCTTTGGTGTTTTCCGGCAGGAACACCGCACGGGTAAAGGTATACGCTTCGTTGGTTCCGTCATCGGGTGCATAGGTCTTGGTAGCTACCTGCGTAAAGTTTACACCGTCATCCGAAACATAGACCACTAATGATGCGGCGGCGTATATGCCTGCGTTTCCTCCGCCGAGCGTATCTACCTCAACAGCATAAAGCTGTTCGGTGGTATCGCCGAGATCGATAATAACCTCTGCCTTTGCCAAAAATCCAAGCCACGCCACATCGCTGTACGTAGGATTGCCCAAAACTCCGTCTGTAAGGGAAACACCCTTTTCATCGGGATAATTATCCGCCGGAGGATTTACGATGGTATACGTCTTGTTGAGGGCTACGTTAACTCCCTCTTTGCCGGTGAATTCCACTTCAGCTTTTTCTTCGGGACCTTCATTTCCATAAAAATCCACGCCGTACACCACATATTCCGCAACACCGCTGCCGGAAAAATTGGAATCATCATATTGGAAATTGAATACTTTTTTGCCGTAATCGGAAGAAAAATCAATATATCTTAAAAGGCTTCCGTTTTTGAAAATACGAATTCCCGCCACGGTTCCGTCATCATTCGCAATGCTTCCGCTTATGTGTACGCTCGAACCGTCTGCCGAAGAATCTATGGTAATTTCGGGCTTGGTCATAGTGCTTGCGGGGACCTTACCCGTTTCGTAATAGGTTTTATATGCCTGATGCTGACCTGCCTTGCCCATATCGGGATTTTGATAATGGGAATAAGCAAAAGTAACGTGGGCTTCTACGTATTTGGAGGAAATGTTCATTTGCTCCACAAATCTGTTAAGAGGTGCCGTTGTCCAATCTGCTTGGGTAAAATCTTCGTTATTTGCCCAGAATCTGAACCCTTCCACAGTGTCTACCGCTTCTTTTATTTCGCGGTAGAAAGCATCCAGCATATCTATGGTAATATGGCCTGCGCCCACGGAATCCTGACAGCAGAAAATATCACCGGGACGGAATTCCGCTTTTGCAAATATCTTTTCCCACATTTCCCCCGTTTTTTCGGGAGAAGGACCGGAAGCGGTCAAGAAGGGAGAAAGCATAATGGGCATTTCGGGGTCTATCTCGTACAAGCCGTTTCTGTAGGTTCTGAGCAGGTAAGCGGCGTTATCCAGCTGTGCATCGGTAGCGTTCATATTGCTGAACTCAAACACGAAATACCAGCCGTGGAAGGCATTGGGATATTTGCTTTTATAGGTATCGTACATTTGCTTTGCGCCTTCAATACCCAATTCCGATTGCTGTGTAAGCCAATTTTTATCGCTTACGTATTTGTTCCACCATTCGGGGTTTTCGTTAAGACCGATAAACACCTTTACGCCCAATTCCTCTGCGGCGGCAAGAATGGTATCCAAAAGCATTTTTCCGCTTTCGTCATAGGAAGCGGCTTTTTTATCCCCGCCGAAGGAGGATTCGTAAAATACGGAGGAAACCTTGTCCCCTTCCGTAACGAAAGACCATTGAAGAATAAGTATATCTATACCAACATCCAGCATATAGCCCAGATGCTCCTTCATACGGGAAAGTGAGTGGCCCGTGAATGCGCCGGGCTGCATAAAGCTACCGCACAAAACGGGATAATCTTTTTCGGTTTTTATATCCTCCGAAACGTCGCCTGCGGATACTTGAGGAACGGATTCGGCTTGGGAAGAATTTTCTGAAGGAGTACAAGCGGCAAACGCACCGCACAAAACAAATGCCAAAAGAATTAAAGACAAAAGACGTTTTTTCATACGTAGCTCCTTACAAGGTATATTAATTATAAACTACAGAATCGAGATTCCATTCCGCAATTATGTATATAAGATAATCCGGCTTTTGGGAAACCAGCTCTGCACCGTAATAAGTGTAATCCCACATACCCTTGTATATGGTCTTATCCATACGTTCCGCAAGAATATCAAACATCTGGGTTCCAAAGGAATCACGCAATACCATACAAGAAGGCAGGTTATCACGCTTGGTGCGTATAGTCTTGCCCCAGGTAACGTTGGTGCTGTATACCATCTGTGCATCTGCACGGTAACGGGGAACTTCGGTTATCTTTTCGGAAACGGGAGTTCCGGGAGCAAAGGTTCTGTACCAGCCGTATTCAAGCACGTCCTTATCTCCGATATAGCCGTTTTCGTAAACGGAACCGGTTACCATATTAAGATACACGGGCATATCGCCGGTCTTGTAATAACCGCCGTGCCAAACAAATTCATCAAATCCGCGGGGTGCGGCATCGGGAAATTCTTGAGCAATATAGTTGAACAGCTCTTGGTATGCTATAAATGCGCCGTAATCCGTCCAATGGCTGTCGCACTTGAAATACAAGGGATATTCATCGTTTTTGTGCTCTTCAAAAGCGGTGCGCAGGTCAATAACGGTAGCACCTGCGGAAGATAAGGTGTTAAGCACCTGATCCAGACGGCTCTCACCCTCACCCTGCTTATAATCTTCGGGTACAAGCTCGGGATACATTGTCATTGCGGCGGGAACCACCATATATATTATTTCCGTATCGGTATTTGTCTTTTCGAGATTGGCAATTCTGCCTTCTATTCTCTTTTTAAGATTATCGAGAACACCCTGGCTGTACAGATTGGTGTGTTGGAAATCCCTAAGGCACTTCTGGTAGAAGAACTGGTAGTTATCTCCCGCAACAACGCCCTCCGCAGTACCTGCTCTTCCGGGTTTCACGGTAGTCTCAAGAGCGGAGCCTACCTGCTTGCCGTCAATAGTCTGGGTAATTTCCACCTCTGCGCTGTTGCCGGTGCACAAAAAGCGTACCGAATACCAGCCGTACCAGCTTTCGGAAGTATAGGTTTTGTTTCCGCACTTAAGGGTAACGGTGGCGCCGATATCACACTGACCGATAACAACAGCATTGGGCTTTTCGGAAAAGCTTGCATATTTTACGGTAACACGGCATTCATCATCGGTAACATTATCTATATCCAAAGATTCATCGGGTACGTCAGGCACGTCGGGCTCGTTGGGTTCGTACTCGGGAAAAGAATTTTCGGGTTCTTTGGAAACGGTATCTTTACTGTTTTCGGATTCATCCGGAGTTTCGGAGGGTTCCGTTTCGGAAACAGAGGAGCTGTCTTCCGCAGAAGGTGCTTCGGACGAATTATTGCTTACGGTGTTATTACCGTCTGCGCATGCGGTGAACAGCAGTAAAGCCGCCAACAGCAAAACCAATACTTTAACTTTCATTGTTTTTTATCCTTTCGGTTGATCTTTTTATATTTTAACACAAAATATTCCTTTTTTCAATCTTTTTTATAAATATTGGCGGCAGCGGTAAGCCCGATCACACCCGGATTGAAACGAGACGCCAAAACCGCCAGAAAGGAAAGTAAAACAAACACCGCTTCCGATATTTTGCGTGTTTTTTCCATTACCGAAAACAGCCTTTCTTCCTGTGCTTTTTGGGATACCAAAGCTATTACCGCACAGTACCCGTCGTTGCCCGAAATCGGAAGCAGGTTTACAAACGCCAAAAACATATTGCAAAGAGAAAAATACAAAACATACGGCGAATTTATCGTTAACGCCAAGGGAAAAGACAAAACAAAAAACAATATATTTGCCAAAGGACCGCTTAAATACACCTTGATATCGTTTATATGGGAGGTTATCCCCACCGTTATAATACGGGCGCCCAACGGCATTATGTCAACACGCCCGATCTTGCCGCCTGCCATTTTTATGGCAAGCAAATGCCCCAATTCATGTAGAACAGCGCAGGATATAAACAGCAAAAACGGATACACACCCTCTATATATGCCAATACCCCGAGGCACAAGGGCGTAAGAATATGTATTCTCAATTTTATGCGGGGAAAAAGAATAAAAATTTTTCATCCCTCCGTAAGCTTTTCAATAATTTCAAAAACGCTTTGAGCCTTCACTTCCCCGCCCGAAGCCACGGGAACGGAGGCGGTGGCATACAGATACATGGCTGTCAGAAGTAAAATAAGAGGAAGAAGGCAATATACAAATTTTCCCCGAACTGCAAAAGGTCTTTTTTTCATAATTCATCACCCGTAAAAAATATGCTGCTTCCCTCCATAAAATGACAACATTTACAATAACGCAGAGGTATACTTTGTTAAAAAAGAGATGATGCTTTTATGACAGTTACGGTATACGGCGACGTGTACTTTTTGATAAACTTTTTGTTTGACATCCTGCTTTTGTATATAACCGCAAGAATTACAAACACTCCTTTTAAGCTGTGGCGCTTGATATGCTCCGCCTTTTTGGGAAGCGTATACGCTTTTTTGTGTCTGTGGTGGGTGAATATGTTGCCGCTTCACCTGATATCCGCCTTTTTTATATGCTTTTTTGCTTTCGGAAAAAAGCGTCCTTTTCTGAACACGGCGGTGTTTTTGCTTTCCTCCGCCCTTTCCGGAGGTGCGGTATACGGGCTTTTTTATATGGCAGGGAAAAACGAAGGTTATATACGCAATCTGGGTGTAGGCTCTGTGGTTATATGCCTGCTTTCCGCTTTAGCGCTCACCGCAGGATATCTTTACGTATGCAAAAAGAACAGCGCATCCGGTGCGGCATACGCTTATATATCCGTTTTGGGTAAAAGCTACAAGGCGTTTTTGATGAAGGACACGGGAAACCTGCTTACAGATCCTATCTCCCTTGATCCGGTTATGGTGATTTCCAAAAGTGTGTTTGGCAAGGAGTTTGAAAATATAGAAACCTCCCCGCCCCTTCCCATAAGAGTCATACCCGTGCGCACGGCGACGGGAAGCGATATAATGTACGGTTTCCGCCCGGAAAAATGTGTGGTGCGGGAATTCGGAAAAAGCAAAAAACGGGAGGTAAAAGTAATAATCGCCGTTACCGACGGAAGCAGATTTTCAAAGACATACGAAGGGCTTATGCCCCCTATATAGAGGTGAACGAAATGTATTTTAAAAAGGTTACCATTGCGTTGGAGTGGATACGTCAGTTTTTGGGAGAGAGCAAGGAAGTGTTTTATATAAACGGTCCCCAGACTCTTCCCCCGCCCTTATCCAGAGAGGAGGAAGCGGCGCTTACGGAAAAGCTTCCCCACGACGAAAAAGCAAAGAAAAAGCTTATTGAGCATAATCTGCGGCTGGTGGTATATATTGCAAAAAAGTTCGAAAGCACGAATATAGGTATTGAAGACCTGATATCCATAGGTACGATCGGTCTTATGAAGGCGGTAAACACCTTTAAGCAGGACAAACAGATAAAGCTTGCCACCTACGCATCCCGTTGTATAGAAAACGAAATACTGATGTACATACGCAAAAATTCCGCCCGCGGGTGCGAAATGTCTTTGGATGAGCCCTTGAACGTGGATTGGGACGGAAACGAGCTGCTCCTTTCCGACCTTTTGGGAACGGACAGCGATTTTGTATACCGTATTCTTGAAGAAAGCGAGGAAAAACGGACGGTAAGACGGGCAATAAGCAAGCTTCCCGAAAGAGACAGACGAATAATAGAAATGCGGTTCGGAATAGGCGCAGGCACAAACGGCAGAGAAAAAACGCAAAAAGAGGTGGCGGATGAATTGGGCATTTCCCAATCCTATATATCCCGTCTGGAAAAGCGGATAATAACCAATCTTAAAGAGGCGTTGGGCGTATGAAGCCTTGACATTTTTTTACACAGGTAGTATAATCAGTATCGGTGAACGAAGAAAAGAAAGGAGGAAAGAAGAGTATTTCGCTGTTTACGAGAAAGCCGAAAGAAGAACAGACTCGTACCATAAGCCTTAACAACGGATTACCGAAAGCGGTGGCTTTTGTTGATTACGAGCATTGGTACATTTCTTTGAAAAAGAATTTCGGCATACAACCAAATATTAAAGGGTGGTTCGAGGAGCTTAACACAAAGGTCAATTTGGTAGAGGTTACCTTTTTCGCAGATTTCTCTCATAAATCATTAGCTGATCAGATATCCCGCATCCGCCCCTATTCCAACCGCATTATCGATACACGTAACACCACCGGTGTTAAAAAGGATTTTACCGATTTTATTATTCTGGATAACATTTACCAGAAAGCCCTCTCATCCGAGGATATAGAAACGTTCATCATTTTTTCGGGAGACGGACACTTCAGTTCGGTAGTTTCATTCTTAAAGAATTTTTGCAAAAAGGAAGTCGGTATCTACGGTATTGAGGATTCATTTTCCCGTCAGCTTCAGCAGACCGCAAGCTGGTGTATAACCCTTCCCACAGAGGAAGACGTGCACGGGTCTTATTATCGCTTAATTTTCGAAGTCCTCAAAAAAGCATCCGAGAATAATTCAAAAGATATTCCGACGCAGGAAAAGACCGTAAAGGCAGTTTGTGCCCTCAGCAAGACCGCAACAAACCAAAAGGTAACCGAAGCTTTGAACAACCTTATAGACAAAGGATATATATCCACACGCACGGTAGTAAGCTATTCGGACAAAAAGAAGACCAAAAAGGTTACAGGTTTGTTCACAGATTGGGAAAAAGTTGAAAAAAGCGGATTTTTGGCACAATAATTTGCATAAAACTATTGCAAAACGCAAAATACTGTG
>JAGCNA010000007.1 GCA_017646185.1 Clostridia bacterium | reverse complement strand
CGCTGATCTCTTTTAAAACAGCAATAGCGTTTTCACGGTCAGCGTTCTTGCCCTGAGCAATGATCGCATCCATCTTTTCGGATTTTGCTTCGGGAATAACGTAAGGATTTGCGCACTGAACAAATACCTTGCGAAGCTTTTTAAGCTCTGCGGCAACATCAAGCTTCTTGTTTCTCTGGATCATAAGAATAGCGGTTTCGAGATCAACGTCAAGCTGAACGGCATTACCGTAAGCTTCGTTGAACTCTCCCTCTATCTTGGTAGCGGCAACACAGAATTCGTCAAACTTTTTAAGCTTTGCGGAAACGTCTGCCGTAGTACTTACACCTGCTTCGGCGTTTGCAGCGTTGATGCTGTCGCCTAAGGTTTTAAGCATTGTATTAAACGCAGTTTTTGCGTTCTTTTTACCGGATTTAGCCTTTAATATCATTGCTTCGGTCAACTGCTGACCTACACGCATAATGGGGTTAAGGCTGGATAAGGTATCCTGGAAGACCATGGCGATCTTATCGCCGCGAAGTTTATGGAAGTCTTCTTCGGAAATCTTAAGTAAATCTTGTCCGTCGTATATAATTTCGCCGCCCTCGACGATAGCGTTACCGGAAAGGATACCGATTACAGCTTTACTTGTAACGGATTTACCGGAGCCTGATTCGCCAACGATCGCCAACGTTTCGCCTTTGTAAAGATCAAAGGAGATGTTGCGAACGGCTTTCAAAATTCCACCTTGAGTACGGAATGATATTTGCAGATCTTTTACTTCTAATTTCTTATCCATAAATATTAACCATTCCTTTCATCAGTTTTCTTTAACTAAATTTTATATAGTAATTATGAAAAGTTCTATTATTCAGTTCCTCTCAAGGACGGGTTAAATGCGTCGCGCAGACCGTTACCGAACAGGTTGAAGGAAAGCATCAACAAGCTGATAAAGATCGCAGGGAAAAGAATCATATGAGGATAGGTAAACAGGAAGTTTTGTCCCTTTGCAAGCAGAGTACCTACACTGGTCATATTACCAACGTTAAGGTCAATAATGTTAAGGTAGGTAAGGCTGGTTTCAGAGAAGATTACGCTGGGGATTACCAATACGGAACCGGTGATAAGAGTACCGATAGCATTGGGGAAAATGTGCTTGAACATTATACGGGAGTCTTTTGCACCCAGAGTTCTTGCAACAAGTACGTATTCCTGATTCTTGAAACGGTAGAACTGCATACGGGTTCTTGCCGCCATACCTGTCCATCCTGTCAAGAAGAAAGAAATGAACAAAATCACCATGTGAGAAGCATCAAGATGGTAACGTAAGAGTACGATAACGATCATAAAAGGAATGGAAGAAAGTATTTCTACAAAACGTTCCATAACTATATCAATCCTACCGCCGTAATAACCTTCGATAGAACCGTAGATAGCACCAACACAAAGGTTAACACTGGCAACGATTATTGAAAGTATAAAGGAAAATCTTGCGCCGGAAGCAAGGCAGGTAAAAATGTCTTTACCGCTGTCGTTGGTACCGAACAGGAAAGAAGGCTGTGTAATTCTGTCCTTCAAAACTTCCTGATGATAGAAAGAATAGTACTCTCTGTAGTCTACACGCACGTACCATTCGTCGCCGGATTTCTTTTCGGCATAGGAATAAAGCTTTTGATCGCCTTCCCAGTATATCTTACTGGTGTACATATCGGTGCCGTTATCCGCCATATAGACGGGAATAAAGTTACCGTCTGCATCGTAAACAATTTCGGTTTTTTGTCCTGCGCCCAGTCTGGTCTTGTACCAGATATTACCGTTGGACTTATCCTGTATAGCCTCAGGACGAAGAGCAGCATCAGTAATAGGATACAAAACCTGAATACCTGTTCTGTCCTGATACTCCTGCAGCTGCTGGTATCTTGCGGTGGAAAGAGAAACCCACTTAACACCTACTGCGTTGTAGGTATCAAGACGGAAGGAATACTCTTCCTTTTCTTTGCCCATATAAACGATCTTGCTTATTTCGGGCTCGGTCATAATAACTTTACGGTCAGGATCGATCTTTGTGAGCTCTAACTCGATAGCTCTATACTGATCGTAGGTAGCCTTGGGGATACCGGTTTTCTGGGTACCGCCGTCCCAGAACTTTATGCCGAGATTATAAAACAGTTCGTTTCTGGGTACAACGTAAGCATAGTTACTATCGGAATCCTTAACCTGATAAGGAGAAGCGATAGGCGCAATAATTGCGAAAAGAACAAGAATAGCTATAATGAAGGTTGCAACAATAGACGCTTTGTTTTTTGCAAAACGGTTAAGCGCATCCTGCATATAGGTTACGGGCTTTGTCTCAAGTTTCTGATCGTGAAGATTTGCGTTATCGGGACAAAAAACGAATTTTTCGCTTGATATCTTATACTCGTTTGCTTTCATTTATCTCGCCCCCATTCTTATTCTCGGGTCGATAACGCCGTAGGAAAGGTCGATAACCAGACCTGCAACGAGACCGATAAGCGTATAGAACGCAGATAACATCATAAAGAAGTCATAGTCGGGTACGGGAGTGGCGTTAATAGCAGAAAGATACAGAGCGCCAACACCGGGAATAGAGAAAATTCGTTCGATAATAAGAGAACCGGAAAGAACGCTTATGAATTCGCCGACTATAGACGGGAAGATAGGCACCATGGAGTTACGCAGAGCGTGGCGCACGGTTGCCTGAGATTTTGTAAGACCTTTGGTTCTTGCAAGCAGCATAAATTCGCTGGTAAGTACTTCGGTAAGCTCAGCACGGGTAAAACGCGCGTAGCCTGCAATTGAACCGAAGGACATTGCAAATACTGCGGGAAGCATAGATTTGATCATGGGCCAATTAAAATAAAGGTCCCAGTTAAACGTCAAGGGAATATATTGTAAACCCTTTTCCGGGAACAATGAAACAATGTCCGGCAAAGAGAGCATTGACTTAGGTAATTGTAAATCTACGGGTAACTTAAAGCAAAGGATAAAGAGAAGAAGCGATGCATACACGAAGGAAGGCACCGAAATTACAACCATTACCGCTGTGCTTATGAAATGGTCCTGCCACTTATTCTTTTTGAGCGCAGCAAAAATACCCAAAACGATTCCTACGGGAACCGCAAGGAGAGAAGAATAAACGTTGATCAGGATCGTGGGGGGAAGCTTTTCAATAAAAACGCCCCAAACGGGCTGTCCGGAATACTGAGGGATATATACACCCACACCAAAGTCGAGATCGAGAACGATACGCTTTAAGTATAAGAATAACTGTTCGGGAATGGGCTTAAGATAACCTCTTGCTTCAAGCAATCTTCTGAGCTTATCAGCGTCCTGACCGATACCTACAGTATTCATGTCAATAGGCTTAAGTTTGATTAAAACAAAGCACATTACAAAAATTATAGTAAAAGTCATGAGCACAAGGCCAAGTCTTTTACAAATATACTTAAACATATACATTTTTGCAATCTCCTTTTTTCATTTATTAACTGACAGTTGAGGGATAGTTTGCACTATCCCTCAACCTAATTGTCATTTAAGACGATAAATTATTTGTAGTTGAGTTCGCCGTTCTGAGCTGCAACTTCTGCTGCCCATGCTGCGTCGTCATAGTTAAAGGTCATGTACTTGATTCCGCCGTAGCTCATAAAGGTGTTGTACTCGTAAGTTACGTAGTCAACCTTGTAGGAGATGAGAGAAGCGGAGAAGTTGTTGTAAAGGGGTACAGTGTAGTAAACCTTAAGAACTTCTTTTTCAAGTGCAGCGATAAGCTGGAGTCTCTGAGACTGTTCAAGAGCGTTTGCGCTCCAGTCATACTTAGCTCCTGCTGCGCCGTTAAGGCAGTTGTACCAATCGATGAGAGACATGGTCTCTTCGATATCTGCACCGTTTTCGCCAACGCCCTTCATGGTGAAGGTCATCTGAACGGAAGAAGTATCCCAAGCAGAAGAGTACATGTAAGCGGGGCTGAGGTAAGCGAGGAGGAAGTAGCCGGGATCCCAAGCTGCTCCGGTCCAACCGCCCATACATACGTCGTACTTACCTGCACGGAAGTCGGTTGCCCAAGCGTCTGCAAAGTCCTTAACTTCGGTTTCGAACTTGCCTTCAAGGGGAGTGCCCTTAACGAGCTCGGTCCAAGCGTTGGTGAGGTAATCAAATCTCTTGGTAACAACTTCGGTGATGGAGCCGGTACCCATAGTGAGAACTACCTTGTCGCCTTCCTTGATATCGCCTGCTGCGAGAGCTTCATTGTATGCCTTGGTAACAAGAGCTCTTGCTGCTTCGATATCGTAACCGGTGATAGCGTCAACTGCTGCGTCAAGGCTATCGTACTTGGTGTAGTCTACGTTGTAGATGTCGCAAAGAACCTTCTTAGCGTCATCAGAGTTTCTGTATGCGCCGCCGTTTTCAACGTCGTAGTAGTGCATGGAGTTGAACAGACCGAAGCCTTCGAGAGAAGAAGTGGTGGTCTGAACTGCAAAGTCATGTCTGTCGATAGCGAGAGACAGAGCTTTTCTGAAATCGGTGTAACCGAGGATGGACTTGTTAACGCCTTCGGATTCGCGAGCCTTGAGCTGGTCTACGCTGGACTGAAGCTGGAGAGAAGCTACGAAATCATCGGGAGTGTAGTAAGCGCGGTCAGATCCCTTGTAGTCGTTAGCGATGGAAACGTCAATGCCGATACCATCGATTTCGCCTGCGAGGAACTTGAGCCATGCAGCATTCCATTCGCCGATAGTATCGCAAACGATTCTATCAGTCTGGTAAAGACCTGCATTTTCTTCTACATTGTAGCCGTACCAGTTTTCGTTTCTAACGAGAACGTACTGCTTACCGGACTGGAAGCTTTCAAGCTTGTAGGGACCCCAGCTTGCGGTGGTCTCTACGCTGGAGTTGTAAACAGAAGTCCAAAGATCGGAGCCTTCTGCGGGTTCCTGCTTAGCTGCTTCGTACTTAGCCTTGTGAACAAGGGGAAGAGAAGCCATGTTGTAAGCGGACTGATAGGAGAGAGAGCCGTCTTCCTTAAGAAGGGGAAGAGCCTTTGCGAGAACGAGAACGATCTCGTATTCGGTTTCACCTACGAAGATACCAACGTCTTCAAACTTGGTTTCGGGATAGGTAAATTCATATACCATGTAGTAAGGTACATTTTCGGGACCTTCGTGACCCCAGTCATCGGTATCGATGAGCTTGGTAACGAGAGCGATGGTTTCATCGGTAACTGCTACACGACCGGTTTCAGCGTCTGCAAGGCCCTGAAGAGCTGCAAATGCTTCAGCATCCATATAAGAGGAATACTGAGTTACGGTCTTGCCGCCGCACCAGTCAAGTGCTTCGGTAAGTGCGAAGTAGATAGCGCCGCCATCAGGCTGAGTGTAAACGCCGTCTTCACCCTTAACGAGGTCAGCAACAGTGTACTTGCCGGAAGCGCTGTTATCAACGCCGTCAACGGTCTGACCCTGCTTAGCATAGTTTTCTGCGTTAACGATAATGGTAGCGCCAACGTAGAAAGAGTCTGCACGGTAGTTCTGGAACTCGGGAGCGAGCTGTTCCTTCATGGTGTAAACGAAGTCTTCTGCCTTGATAGCAGTGCCGTCGTCCCACTTAAGGTCTTCACGAAGAGTGATCTTGTAAGCATAGCCCTTAGCTCCTTCGGGAACGCCCCATTTTTCGCCAACGTAGTCAGCGGAAACGTCCTCGAGCTTGGTAGCTGCGTCGTACTTCATAACGAATTCGCCGGGAACGATGTTGCCCTCTGCATCGAATTTGAAGTCATAAGAGAAGAAAGAGCTGCCGATATAGCTCATAATCTGAGTATCGTTGTTATCCTGATAAGTAAGCTCGTTCCAGTTAGAGGGAGAAAGAGTGGTATACGTATTGTACGTATAGGTCTTATCTTCTTCGGGAGTACCGGAAGTATTGCCGGGCTGTTCGGGATCCTGACAAGCAACGATAGATACAAGCATCATAGCAGCCAGAAGTATAGCGGATACACTTCTGATAACATTTTTGATGTTCATAGTTTGCCATTTCCTTTCAAAAAATATATTTGGTAAATTTATTTACACGCCGCCTTTGCAGGCGGGACATGCCAAAATGTTAAAATGCTCTCTGGTTACTGCGAAAATATTTTAAAACATGAACCAATAAGCATATCAATAATACCACATTCAATTTGTTTTGTCAATTCATTTGTGAGAATTTATTATTTTTTACAACATATTTGTTATAAAAACACGGTTTTTGGGCTTTATACACCCTTTTTTATGCAAAAGCTGTATATTTTTCAACTTTAAAACACCGCATTGAGAGATAATGCGGTGTTTTAACATCTTTATTTATAAAATTTCTCTATTATATCCAACGATCTGAGCAAGGTCTGGGGTGTGCCCGCATAAAATGCGGTGGGATTTTTGCCCACAAACTTGCCAAAGGCTTTTTCGTAGTTATAATATCTTTCGGGGTATCCTTCCTTTTCATAGAACTGGCTGTCTATTTCCATTTCAAAGCCTATTTCTGTGCGGGAGGTTTTTTTGTTTCCTATTATATTATGTTCAATATCCACTACCGCCTGTTTTTCCACGCATTCGGGCACTATCAACATTTCATCCTTACGTGCGGTATTAAAGAAATGGGAAGGCTGGATTATGGCAACATCGAAAATATCCGTAAGGTTGAGCACGTGTCCCATGTTTTTGGAAGAGGAGGATGCTTCGTGATAATAAGGGATCCAAAGCATTTTCTTTCCGTAGCCGTGAACCTTTTCTGCCACGACACGCATAGAGTACACGATAGGATTGTTAAAATCGTCCTCCGGCTTATCGTTATCAAAGCGGGTGTAGCCTGCGGTAACGATATCCTCTCCTGCATAATATATGCCGATAACGTTATTTTGCCACAATTCCTCGGGCAGGGCGTTTTTGATCATATCCACGGTATCTGCCCACGCAGGTGCAAAAAGATGGGTAAGGGCGTGGAAGTTTTCTGCGGAAGGAACCGAAAACCACAGCTTTGCATCGGGTTTAATGGCGGTGATACGCTTTGCAAGGGAAACCGCATCGTTTACGTAGTCCTTAACGTGGTAATCCGCAGGCAGACGGTGGTTTGCGGTGGCGTGGTATTCCTGCTTTATGGTTTCAAAGCGGGAAGGCTCCCCTACCATATCTACGGTCATATTATCTATTATATCGTGAGAAAGCACGGTGTAATCCTTGCCGTCCTTATCAGTAAAGCGGTTGTAGGTAACTATGGGAATAAACAAAATTTCGTCCGTTACGTTTACGATACGCACAAGCTCCTCGTCGGTGGGAGTGTGGTACTTTGTGTTTCCGTATCCGTTGTAGCAGGTGTAAAGCAGTACGCCTTTTTTCATATATGTATTCTTCCTTTCCGTAAGCTTTGGTATATATTATAATGGAAACATTTTCTTTGTCAAGTCAAAAAAACTCCCCTGTATTTTACAACTTCTTAACATTTGTATGGTAAAGTATCATAAATCCAACTTAAAAGGAGTATGGGGTATGAAAATAACACATAAAACGCTTACAGCTTTTATGCTCGCCTTACTTTTGGCTGCCGCAGTCTTTGCGGGATGCACAGATGAGGGCGGCAACGCTTCCTTGGCAGAAAGCGAAAACGAGGTTTCCCACAACACGGACACTTCCCTGCCCGACGAGGAAAGCATATAACTCTGGATTACCTTTTGGTTGCCTGCTCCTACGGCAGCGTTATCCACGCCGCCGAACTTAAATAAAAAGATCAAATACCGCCGCACGGCGGTATTTTTCGTGTATATAAAAATCGATGTATTGACTTTTTTCGGTCAAATGGTATAATCGAATGCGTATATAAACGAAATTCGGAGTAACTGATGATGAAAAAAATAATTATATGTCTTATCGTAATGGCATTGGTGATTCCCTGCACCGCTCCGCTTTCAGCTTTGGCAGAGGACAATACTATATACAGAACCTGGGAGAATCTTACCTGGTCGCTTAATTACGATACCGGTGAATTGGTGATAGGCGGTTCGGGCGCTTTTCCCAGCCTTGGAAAATACGTAGCTTATTATCCTTTGGAAACTCTCATTCCATGGTACTATACCCGTGAAAGCGTAAAGACTCTGGTTATCGGTGACGAAATAACATCGGTGAGCAACTATATG
>JAGCNA010000001.1 GCA_017646185.1 Clostridia bacterium | reverse complement strand
TTCATACCAATCTGTTTTTCCAAATGCTGGTTTCGAAATATCTTGAAGATAACGATATAGATAAACACATTCAAACAATAAAAGAATTATACAAAAGAAAAGCATCGTTAATGATAAACGGGCTTGAAAACGGTCTTTCGGGTGAGGTAAGGTTTACCAGACCCGAAGGAGGACTTTTCCTTTGGGTATCTTTGCCCGATGGTGATTCAAGCGAAATTTTCAAAGCGTGTATCGAAAAAAACATCGCTGTGGTTGACGGAAAAGCGTTTTTGCCCCAGCCTGCGTCCTGCAGTTCTGTGCGGCTTAATTATTCCATGCCCACCGATGAACAGATAACACGGGGAACGGAAATTTTCTGCGCTACCGTTAACGAATTTATAAAGAGGTAAATGTTATGGCGGAATTTTCAAAAGAAAAAAAGACAATACTTTCCGGTATAAAGCCTTCCGGTGAGTTAACACTCGGTTCTTATATAGGTGCTATCCGCAATTGGAAGCAGCTCCAGGAAGATTATAACTGTATATACTGTATTGCGGACCTTCATGCTATCACCGTAAGGCAGGACCCTGCGCTTTTGAGAAAGCGTACCATTATGCAGCTTGCTCAGTATATCGCCTGCGGTCTTGACCCCGAAAAAAACGTGCTCTTTTTACAAAGTCACGTTCCCGCTCACGCAGAGCTGGGCTGGGTGCTCAATTGCTACACTATGGTAGGCGAGCTTAACCGTATGACCCAGTTTAAGGATAAATCCGCAAAGCATGCAGATAACATAAACGCAGGTCTTTACGATTACCCCGTACTGATGGCGGCAGATATCCTCCTTTACCAGACAGATCTTGTTCCCGTAGGTGAGGATCAAAAGCAGCACGTAGAGCTTTGCCGTGATATTGCAAACCGTTTTAACGGTGTATACGGCGATGTATTTAAAATGCCCGAGCCTTTTATTCCCAAGCTGGGCGCAAGAATTATGAGCCTTTCCGACCCCGAATCCAAGATGAGCAAATCCGAAAGCGATGCAGGCTGTATCACACTTCTTGACAGACCTGAGGATATAATGGCACGCTTTAAGCGCGCTGTTACCGACAGCGAAACCTGTGTTCGCTTCGACCCCGTGAATAAAAAAGGTATCTCCAACCTTATGACCATTTGCTCTGCCGCAACCGGAATGACCTTTGAACAGATAGAAAATCAGTTTGCAGGTAAAGGCTACGGCGAATTCAAGCCCTTTGTAGGCGAAGCTGTTGTGGAGCTGCTCCGCCCCGTTAGAGAAGAGACCGAAAGACTGCTTAAAGATAAAGCGTATCTTAATTCCGTTCTGGATAACGGCGCGCAGCAGGCGTCTTATCTTGCAAGACGCACTCTTTCCAAGGTTTACCGCAAGGTAGGCTTTTACTCCACAGATAAATAAATTTTTGAGGTGTCCCAGTGTCCAAGAAAAAGCCCGAATACGACAGCCATTCAATATCATCACTCAAAGGCGCAGACAGAGTACGTTTGCGTCCTGCGGTTATTTTCGGAAGTGACGGTCTTGAA
>JAGCNA010000095.1 GCA_017646185.1 Clostridia bacterium | reverse complement strand
TATGCTTTGGACAAAGAAGTTGGAGTTTTTCTCCTCACCCGCCGACAAGGTGTCAGGCGCGGTAAATAGTTTTCGTATCCCGGTTAACGATATGGGTTTACGTTGCTGTGCTTTTTTGTTTTGCACAGCTTTTTTTATTTGAAAAAAAGCGTATTTAACACGGAGGTGTATCAGTTATCAGCACTAAATCGTTCATCAACGATGAAATCAAAGCAAGTGAAGTCCGCCTTATAGATGCGGAGGGTAATCAGATCGGTATTGTTACCATCGCACAGGCACGTCGCCTTGCAGAGGAATCCGGACTCGACTTAGTCGAGATCGCTCCCGAAGCAAAGCCCCCCGTTTGCAAGGTAATGGATTTCGGTAAGTACCGCTTCGAAAAAGAAAAGCGGGAAAAAGAAATGAAGAAGAAACAGCAGACAGTAGAGCTTAAAGAGCTTCAGCTGAGATGCCGTATCGACACTCACGATTTCAACACCAAGCTTAACAAAGCGCACGAATTCCTTACAAAAGGAAACCGCGTTAAAGTTCTGGTTAAGTTCTTCGGCAGAGAAATGGCACACACCGAAAACGGACTTACGCTTTTGCAAAAGTTTGCAGACGCTTGTGAGGAACAAGGTGTGGTTGAAAAACCTGCCAAGCTTGACGGACGTAACATGATAATGATACTTGCACCGAAAAGAACGGCAAATAAACGAAAGGAAGATAACAATGGGCAAAATTAAGACACACAAGGCAACAGCTAAAAGACTTACCTGGACTGCCGGCGGCAAAGTAAAAATGGGTCACCCCGGCCACCGTCATAAGACCGGTCTCAAGACCGCAAAACGCAAGAGAGCGCTCCGTAAGGCTTCTTATGTAAGCACTACCAGAATGAACGATCTCAACAGGCTCATCCCTTATTCCAAATAAGGTAATATCATTAACGGAGGATAAATCGAAATGGCAAGAGTAAAAGGCGCTCTTTCTACCAGAAAGAGAAGAAATAAAACCTTAAAGCTCGCTAAGGGCTATTGGGGCGCAAAAAGTAAGCATTTTAAGATGGCTAAGCAGGCCGTTCTCAAGAGCGGTAACTACGCTTACGTTGGCAGAAAGCAGAAGAAGAGAGATTTCCGCGCTCTGTGGATCACCAGAATTTCCGCACAGTGCAAAGTTGAAGGTATCAACTACTCTCGTTTCATGAACGGTCTTAAGAAGAGCGGTATCACCCTCAACCGTAAAATGCTTGCAGAGCTCGCAGTTTCCGACAAGGCTGCTTTCGCAAAGCTTGTTGAAACCGCAAAGGCTGCTCTGTAAAGTATTGACATAACAGAAAGTTTTTGGTATAATAACCATATTACGACAAAAATCCCGTCAGGTACGGAGGGAGGGACAAAAATGGCTGAAATCAAGGTTAAAGAAAATGAGAGCATAGACAGCGCCCTTCGCAGATTCAAGAGAAGCTACCTCAGAAGCGGTGTTCAGGCAGAACTCCGTAAGAGAGAGCATTACGAGAAGCCCAGCGTAAAGCGCAAGAAGAAGTCTGAGGCTGCAAGAAAGCGCAAGTATAAGTAATATACTGACTTCAAGCTATCAAAAATTTAAAGGAGAGCAAATTTGCTCTCCTTTGTTTTTTATTTCATATATTCGTCAAGTGCTTTTTTCGCCTTCAGATCCGGCACGGAAAAGGCGGTGAAAGACTTTTTACTTTCAAGCTCGGATTTGAAAATGCGGACGTATAAGGAACTGAAATATGCCACATCGTCGTCCTTTATCTCCCAACGATCGGCGGAATCGTCGGTTATATATTTCTTTATATCCACGCCGTTCTCCTGCTCGTAATACTCGACATAGCGGAGAAGTGCGGGAAGCGCGGGAGTGCCAAGGTCATACAATTCGTCAAGATCAACGGAATCAAGGTCGCCTTCAATATATCTGTCCACGTTGTAATCCGCGATAATGCCGTTATAATTTGAAAGAGTGAGGAGCGCCAGCATCAACGCAACCGCAATTCCCGATGCAGGTATAAGCTTCATTCGTTTTACAAATTGTTTTACTATTATTATAACGAATATAATTGCAAGAAGCACCATAAACCAGGATGAAACCACACGTCTTTCCGTAAGCCCGTAGCTTTGGATATACAAAGCCATTTTCGACATTGCCGTAGCGATGAGGACAAGTGTCATAAGGGATATGACGATATTTGCGGATTTTAAAAGTATGCTCTCACCTTTGCTTTGCCGTTTCATAACCAGTGATACCGCGAAAAGTATGAAAAAGTTTATGGCAGAAACAGCGCAAAGCTCGAAAAATCCGTTGCGGGCATAGGTTGCATAGCTCAAGCCCTCGGGTAACGCACCTGAAAATCCGGAAACGTAATATTGCCACTGGGAAACGAAAAAGAATACGTACACCACCACAAGAGGCAGAAGCGCCACTGCAGTTGTAAGCGCGGGGAAAAAGCGCACTTTTTCAAAAAGACGCACACAAGCTTCGCCGGTGATAGTATCCCCACACTTCTTTTCCGTGCAGGAAAAATATATACCGAATACGTACATAGCAACTATTCCGCCCACAGAAAGGGAGAAAAGGTGGGAAAACAAACTGAAATCCTTAAGAAAATGAAAAGCTTTTTCCAGCAAAGCGGTAAAGCCCTTATCATAGGAAAGCAGGCTGACCACACCAAGAGTAGGCACTACGGCAACCGCCGCACCAAGCAGTATCTTCCATATAAGATTACTGCTTTTCTTGCCCGAAAACATTGCCACCCACAGCTTGCCGAAGCGCCTGAAAGGCATAAGAATGAGTGCTTTTAAAAAATCCGCCGGCAACAGATCGGAAAAACCTTTTTCTATTTTGTTTCCCGTTGCGGTATATACAAAATAGCTATAGCCCAAAACCGAGCCGAGAAAGGCAAAAAACTGGGCAAACGGATCTGCGGATATAAACATCGCCGCACCGAAAACCACGCAAAGGGCGGCGGACATAATTGAGGAAGCACCGAAATTACCGCGCTTTTTGAACAAAGCGGCGACGGTGGCGCAAAGTGCCGTGAATATCACTATAAACATACCCAAAGGGTTATCGGGCAAGGGAAATGCACGGCAGAACAAATATCCCAAAAGCAAGCAAAGCCAAGCAAAGATGCTCTCAAAACCGGAAAAACGGTACGGCGTATAAAAAACCTCGTTTGCCTTATTGTTATTATCCATTATTTTCCTCCATATCGTCACGTTTGTACTCGATAATATCCTCTACCCTGCAATCGAGGGCGTGGCAGATAGCATCAAGTGTGGAAAAACGAATGGCTTTCGCCTTGTTGTTTTTGAGAATGGAAAGATTGGCAAGGGTGATGCCCACTTTTTCGGAAAGCTCGTTAAGGGACATTTTTCTTTTTGCCATCATAACATCCAGATTTATGATTATCATACTTACGCCCTCCCATTAAACAGTAAGGTCGTTTTCGTTCTTTATCTCGGTAGCCGCCTCGATTACGTTTTTAACGACCCGCAAAGAAAGACCGAGAAAGGACATGGCAAGAGCGATAATAAACGCCGCCGCATGAAAATACTGGGCAACAAGCACTATTGCCGCAAGAAGGACGCACATCCAAGAAATAAAGCGGATATAAGAAACGCTTTTCGGTGTGAACACAAGTCCCTTGCGCACGCGGAGCAAAAGAAACGTTACGGCAATACAGCAAGCCAGCGCAACGGCAAGTATTGCATAACACCACAGCATAAACCAAAGCACGTAGGCGTCCCCCAGCTTATCCGCGAGCAGTACCCGCAC
>JAGCNA010000094.1 GCA_017646185.1 Clostridia bacterium | reverse complement strand
ATCTCCCGTTTCAAGAGAGAAAAGCTTTGTGCCCGTTTCTCTCATCAAAGCTTCCATATCCACCCAAGGGGCAAAGGATTTTTCGCACCACACACCGTCAAGACGGTTTACACAGCCCATAAGTATTTTCATACCAAGGTTGGACATACCTATTTCATAAGTATCGGGAAAGCAAAAGCACATACGGGTGTCTATATCTTTAAGGTCTTTTTGGGTTTCACCGTATTCGTTGCCCGTATATCTGCCCGGCTTTTCCACACGGGAAAGCAGGTGGGAATATCTGTCTGTGTTCATAATTACTGTGTTACCTCGCTTTCGGGGGTAAAGATATCGGCTCCGCCGTGCATTGCGGCGTGGAATTCGTTTACAAGAATGGTAATTGCCTTGAATTTATCGTAGGATTCTTGGCTGTTTACATCGCTCTTGCTCAATATTACAAGCACGTAAGGATGCTCGCCCAGATACACCGCGCCATCGTGGAGAGAAGGTTCGATTCCGTTATCCTCCCCGTATTTGTGACCAACGGGAATACCGCCCTCTACAGAGGTGATAAGCTCGTTATAGGTGGTTCTCTGCATACATTCAAGCACCCACGCGCCTTTTTCGCTCTCTTTGGAATATTCGTAAACGTCCTTCATCATAACTGCAAGGTCGGGTGCGGAAATAAGACCGAACTTATACCAGGTGGGTGCGCCTACGTTGGTGTTTTTATTGCCGATCGAGGCAAGGTAATCCGAAAACTCCTGCTGACCGTACTTTTTTAAAAGATGGGCGTATGCGGTGTTATCAGATTCGGTGATCATTATTTCCATAAGATATTCTGCGGTAAAGGATTTACCCACGTCTGTGCTTTTAAGCACCCCCGAACCGCCCGAATATTTGGTTATGGTTATTTCTTCTGTAAGATCCGCACCGCTTTTGAGTATAAATACGGCAAGAGAAGGCTTTATAACAGAGCAGGTCTGGTAAATGGTCTTTGTGTTATAAGAAAGACTGCAGCCCGTTTCCAGATCTATATACACAAAGGAAAAATTATCCGAAGCGTTGCCCGTATAGCGTTCAAGCATATACTTTTCGTCTGTGGGAAAAGCAAACTTATTGCCCGTGCTGTAAAGAGTATCCATAAAGGTTTTGATATTTGTGATTTCGAAGGATGCATAGATAGGATTAAAATCATATTCCATCCTTCCATCCCCTATGTGTACAGAATGTTCAAACAGATTTACGGGAATATACACGCTTTCTTCGCTTATTTCGCTTTGTTCGGGAACGGAAATATCCGAAACCTCGCTGCTTTCGTTTTGGACGGAAGCTTCCCCTTGGGAAACGCTCCCCTCGGTTTCGCAGGAAGCAAGCAAAAGGGAAAAAGCAAAAAGAAGTATTATAAGCTTTTTCATTTTTTAAAGCACCTTTCTTAAAAATTGTCCCGTATAGCTGTTTTCGCATTTTGCTATCTCTTCGGGAGTGCCTGCGGCAACGATAGTTCCGCCGCCATCGCCCCCTTCGGGACCTAAATCTATAACATAGTCTGCGGTTTTTATAAGGTCAAGATTATGCTCGATAACCACTACGGTATTGCCCGTATCCACAAGGCGGTGAAGCACCTCGTTAAGCTTGTCCACATCATAGCTGTGAAGTCCCGTGGTAGGCTCATCAAGTATATACAAGGTCTTTCCCGTACTGCGGCGGGCAAGCTCGGTGGCAAGCTTTACTCTTTGGGCTTCGCCTCCCGAAAGGGTGGTGGAGGATTGACCTATCTTTATATATCCCAACCCCACCTGAGAAAGAGTTTTAAGACGGCGGAAGATAGACGGGTAATTCGCAAAGAATTCCATGCCCTCGTCTACCGTCATTTCCAAAACGTCGTAAATATTCTTTCCCTTGTATTTTACTTCAAGAGTTTCTCTGTTGTATCTTCTGCCCTTGCACACGTCGCATTTAACGTATACGTCGGGAAGAAAATGCATTTCTATCTTTATGGTTCCGTCGCCTTCGCAGGCTTCGCATCTGCCGCCCTTTATATTAAAGGAAAATCTGCCGTCCTTGTATCCTCTCGCCTTTGCATCGGGAGTGGAAGCGTACAAAGCGCGGATGTCCGTAAACATACCCGTATAGGTTGCGGGGTTGGAACGGGGTGTGCGCCCGATGGGAGACTGGTCTATCTGAATTACCTTGTCTATATTTTCAAGCCCTTCAATGCATTCGCATTTGCCGGGGTGGGCGCTTAATCTGCCCAAAGCACGGGCGGCGCCTTCGCACAGCACAGAATTTACCAGAGAGGATTTTCCGCTGCCCGAAACGCCCGTTACACAGACAAGCTTGCCCAAGGGGAAATCCACGTCTATATTTTTAAGGTTGTTCTGGGTTGCGCCCCGTACGGTAAGGTAAAGTCCGTTGCCTTTTCTGCGCTCCGAGGGAACGGGGATCTTTCTTCTGCCTGAAAGGTATTCGGCGGTAACGGAATTTTCCGCTTTCAAAAGCTCTTCGGGGGTGCCGGAAAACAGCACTTCCCCTCCCCTTACGCCTGCGTAAGGACCGATATCCACAATATGGTCGGCGGAAAGCATCGTTTCTTCATCGTGCTCAACCACAAGCACAGTGTTGCCAAGATCACGCAGGGATTTAAGGGTGTTTATAAGCTTGATATTATCACGCTGGTGGAGTCCTATACTGGGCTCGTCCAGCACGTACATAACGCCCACAAGTGCGCTTCCCACCTGAGTGGCAAGGCGTATTCTCTGGGCTTCGCCGCCTGAAAGACTGCCTGCGGCACGGGCAAGGGTAAGATACTCCAGCCCCACGTTTTCAAGGAAGCCGAGACGGGAATTTATCTCCTTGAGTATTTCCTTGGCAACCGCTTTTTCCGTTTCCGTAAGGGTGAGATTTCTGAAAAATTCACGCAGGTTGGAAACGGACATACGGCAGAGCTCGTCTATATTTATGCCGCCAACGGTAACTGCCATCGCTTCGGGACGGAGTCTTCTTCCGCCGCAGGAGGGGCAGGGCACGTGGTCCATAAACGCTTCGTAATATTCACGGGATTCGGGAGATGTGTTGGAATCGTATCTCCGCTTTACCATATTAACGATACCCTCAAACTTGGGTATGCTGTAATTTCTGCGGGCGTATTTATTGCCGTACAAAAGCACGTGCAGGCCTTCTTCCGACATATCCTTTATGGGTGTATGCACATCCCAGCCGTAATGCTTGCCCACTTGGGTAAATGCATCATAGGTATAGCTGCCGGGATCAAAGGTCTTGAACCCGTTGCATATAACCGCCCCTGCAAAAAGGGAAAGAGATTTATCGGGTATAAGACGATCGGGTGAAACGACAAAATTCATTCCGATACCGGAGCAATCCTCGCAAGCGCCCACAGGGCTGTTGAAGGAAAAGAGTCTCGGCTCCAGCTCCCCAAGGGATATGCCGTGCTCGGGGCAGGCGTAATTCTGGGAAAAGCGCAGAGTTTCTCCCGTATCTGCCAGCAATATTTTAACTATACCGT
>JAGCNA010000093.1 GCA_017646185.1 Clostridia bacterium | reverse complement strand
AAAGATGTTAATGATTTTGACCTGATAGCAACCGGCGACCTGGGCCACGAAGGCTTTGAGCTGGCAAAGGAATATGCAAAAAGCACAGGTCTGATTCTGGGAGACAATTTTATGGATTGCGGTATGATGATATACGATCTCAACACGCAGGACGTGCAAGCGGGAGGCAGCGGTTGCGGATGCTCTGCCAGCGTCTTTGCCGCCGATGTTTGTCCGAGAATGGCTGACGGTGAGTTGAATCACGTGCTGTTGATCGGCACCGGCGCACTGCTTTCGCCCAAAAGTATTATTCAAAACAAAATTATTCCCAGTGTCGGGCATCTGGTATGTTTTGAGAGGTGTTAAAATGCAACCGGATTTTATTTTAGTAATTAAAGCATTTTTATTAGGCGGAGTTTTGTGTGTTATCGCCCAGATATTAATAGACAAAACCAAGCTTACCCCTGCTTATATTCTGGTAGGATACGTCTGTGGCGGGGTTTTGCTTAACGGCTTGGGAATTTATCCCAAGCTTGTAAAATGGGCAGGAGCGGGCGCTACAGTGCCTCTTACGGGTTTTGGAAACACTCTGGCAGAAGGCGTGAAGCAGGCAATACAAAAAGACGGACCCTTCGGAATTATATACGGCGGTATATCTGCTACTGCTGCCGGAATAACCGCAGCTATACTTTTTGCGTTGCTTTGGTCTATACTATTCAAAAGCAAAAACAAATAACCGTTGCAAAAATCAATAAGATATGGTATATTGAATACGGTTATTTTGGAGGTACGCTTATGATAAAACTGCTGGCTTCGATATTTATAAAAGACCGTGAAAACCACCGCCTGCCCGCTGTAAGACGAGCTTACGGTATTCTGTGCGGAATCGTAGGTATATGCCTTAACGTTTTGCTGTTTGCCATTAAATTTATTGCAGGTACCCTTTCCGGTGCAATTTCTATTATGGCAGATGCTTTTAACAACCTGTCGGATGCGGGCACTTCAATTATAACACTCATAGGCTTTAAGCTTTCCGGCTCTAAGCCGGATTCCGACCACCCCTTCGGTCACGGCAGATACGAATATATCACCGCCCTTATGGTGGCAATGCTTATAATGCTTATGGGTTTTGAATTGGCAACCGAATCCATAAACAAAATTATAACCCCCGCCCAAGTGGAGTTTTCTTATATCACTATCGGAATTCTGATTGTTTCTGTACTGATAAAGCTTTATATGGCGTTTTACAACCGTGCAGTACACAAAAAAATAAACTCTCCTTCCCTTTCTGCCACCGCCGCGGATTCCCTTTCCGATTGTATAGCCACCACCGTTATCTTGTGTTCTATGATAATTTCGAAGGTGTGGAGCATTAACATCGACGCTTGGTGCGGCCTCGCAGTTTCGGTGTTTATACTTTACAACGGTTTCAAAGCCGCAAAGGAAACTATTTCTCCCCTTTTGGGACAACCGCCGGAAAAGGAATTTGTAGACAGTATAGAAGCAATTGTATTATCCGAAGAATGTGTACACGGTATTCACGACCTTGTGGTACATGATTACGGACCGGGCAGAGTTATGATATCACTTCACGCTGAAGTACCTGCAGATGCGGATATGCTGGAAACTCACGATGCTATAGACAATATAGAACGCAGACTGCGTCAGGAGCTTAATTGCGAAGCAGTCATACATATGGATCCGATACTGACAGATGACGAAACCACCAATGAACTGAGGAAAATTGTTTCCGATCTCCTTTCAACTATCGGAGAAGGTGTAAGCATTCACGATTTCCGCGTCGTTGCCGGACCTACCCACACAAATCTTATTTTTGATATTGTGATCCCCTATGATCTTAAGCTGGACAGAAAAACTGTTACCGAAAAGGTAAACAGCCTTATATCCACAATCGATGGTAATTATTATCCTGTCTTCAATATTGATAACGTATATGTAAAATAAAGTAAAATCCCCGATCTTTCGGAGATTTTGTTTTCTGTTTAATTTTACAACAAAAAAGAGTTGCTTGTTTCAAGCAACTCTTTTATTTTTGGTTTATTAACCTGTAATACCGGAACGCTCAACGCCTTCGATAAGGGTACGCTGACCGAAGAGATACATAATAAGCAAAGGAATGAGTATGAGAATACCGCAACCATTTCTGATAGCAGTCTCATATGCCAGCTGACCGGCATACTCGGTATCCAAAGACTTAGGTATCGAAACGATATTGTTAAGCAGTATGTTACCGCCGGAAGCGGGCATAAACAGATCGGTGTAGAACGTATCTGTCCACTGCCATGAGAAGGAGAACATAAATATGGTAACCATCATGGCGGTTGACATCGGCAGGATTATACGGACAAAGGTCTTTATAACGCCTGCACCGTCAACGTATGCAGCTTCTTCCAATTCGTCGGGAACGCCTCTGTAGTACTGACGCATCATGAAGATATACAGACCGTTCTTAAATGCAAGACCGGTAAGAGAAAGGATCGCCATGGGCCAGTATGTATTAAGCGCGTTGGGGATAAGTCCGATGAAATCTGTGAATTTTTCGTATGTTTCGGGAGAAATAGTTCCGCCATCAAACATATTGAAAATCCATCCGTTTAACTGCGGTATGATACCGATAAGATCCAGATAACGGAAACGCAATATCATTGCCTGACGGATAGTTTCGTGAGGAACTACCATGGTAAAGATTACCAAAAGGAACAAAGCTCCCTTGAACTTGAACTTGAACTTCGCGAAGCCGTAGCCAACGATAGCACAGATCAAGGTCTGAGAAACACCGCAAAGCAAAGAAAGTGTTGTGGTGTTAAACAAAGCGGTAAAGTACTTGTTATCGTTAATAATCGCCTTGTAAGTATCCAACGTCCAGTTACGAGGAATCATAAGAACGGTTGTATCAACAAAGTCTTCCCTCGCCATAAGAGAGGTGGTGATCTTTGAGAAATACGGATAGATAATTACATAGGAAATACCGATAAGAAGAACCAATCTGAAGATAACCCAGCCGAGCTTCTTAACGAAAAACATATTAAAGTATTTAGCCTTAATACGCTCCCACAAAGAAGTTTCGGTGTCTATCTTTGCGTTACCGGTTACGATTTTTTCAGGCTTTTTGCTTTTTGTAAAAAGACCTTTTAATTTTTCTGTAAAACTCATAACGCACCTCCTTACTTTTCACGACGCTGATAGAATACGAACAGCGACGCAAATGCGGTACAGATTGCAAGAATAAGTATAACTATAAGGAAGTACAGCCAAGCCATTGCAGTACCGAGAGGCTTACCGTTAGCTTCGTTACTTGCAGTAGTAATAAAGGACATCATTACGTTGGACTTGGTAGTAAAGGAGTCGATTATAGTATAAACAAGGTTAACGAGAATCATGGGGCTGATCATGGGGAAAGTGATCTTCCAGAAGGTTTCCCAACCGGTAGCACCCTCAACCTTACAGGATTCATATATCGAAGGAGATATAGACTGAAGAGCTGCAAGGAATATAAGCATCTGAACACCGGAACGGTTTACGATGCTGTATACGTTGTTTGCCCATCCGCTAACGATGGTAGCAAGTTCAGAACCGATTTTCATGGATCCGAAGAAACGCTCAACGTCGATAGCATTAATAATCTCGGTACCGGCATTTACAGCGCCCTCAACACCGTCTCCGTTAAGGTTGGAAACCTGGTCGCCAAGCTGAGCGAGAGTGTTCTGAAGGTCGATAGATTCAATAATACCGGTGGATACTATAACGGGAACGAAGAAGATTGCACGGAACGCCGCTCTTCCCTTCATATCCTGGTTAAGCAAAATTGCCATAAACAGAGAGAATATGATAATTGCGGGAATATCGAATGCCATTCCGCCAAGACACTCAACGAGTGTCTTGGTGAAATCTGCTTCTTTTAAAAGTGCATTTGAATAGTTAGTGAAAAGAGGTTTACACCATGTAAGCACCTGTCCGATATCCTCATACGCGATGGTACTGAAGGAAATCTGGATAGAAGAAATTATCATGGGGAGATAAATGAGGAAGAAACCAAGAAGGAACGGAAGTATAAACAGCCAACCGAAGGTCGATTTCTGCTTTTCAAGAGACTTGGATTTTCTCTTTTTAACCTTCAAAGGCTTTACTTCAACGGTAGCTTGCTCGTTTGTTTTAAGCGCCTTATCCATTATATTCCCTCCTGTTAAATTTCTTTTCCGTCAGCATCGAGCTTAATAAAGTCCTCGGCGCCGATAGTGTAGGAATTGCCGTCAACCTCAACGGTAGTTGCAGTAAGATCGTAGTTGATTATGAAGGAAATTCCGTTGCTGTAAGTTACCTTAACAACGTCATATTCGTCATCAAGGAACTGGTGATCAACGATATTTGCGGTCTTAACGTCTGCCAAAGCTTCGTTAAGTTCCTTATAGGTGGTAACCATATCGTTAAGCCAGATGTTGTAACGAACGGAGTAGTAACCGGATACTTCGTACCAATCGTTAAGTTTCTTAAGCTCGGAAGTGTTTTCCATAGCAAGTACGAAATAGGGGTTTGCACCGTTTTCGATAGTTTTAAGTACGGTATAGCGGTAGTCACCTGCAAGGTTGATAGCTTCGCCGGTGTATTCGATATAGCCGTGAAGAACCATTCCGAGGAAAGGAACGCTGGTTGCGGAGTACTTGTAACCGGAGTCATCAAGAGCGATATTAACGATATCGGTAACATAGGGGAACGCATAAGCGTTACCGCCGCTGATCATTACCTTGCCGTTATCTTCCTTTATCTGAGCAAAAAGCTTGGTGATAAGGGTCTTGTTATCTTCGCGGTTGTAAGGTTCATCTTCATCAAAGTCGGAGGAAAGGGATTCGCCCAGCACGCCGACAGAAATGCTGCCTATATTGTAATCCTTGTAGTCATCCCAAGAGTTGGAATAGAACTTGTTCATTACACTTGCAGAGATAATACCCATACCGGATCTGTCATATCCCTGGTAAAGTGCGCTGTAGTACTGATGTCTTGCATAACGATCGTTAATAGTCTTTGCAAGATCGTCAGACTGAGAGAAGCCATCGAACCATCTGTCGTTATGAGCATAAACAAAGTCGAAATCGGGATACAGAGTAGCACCGCTGGACTTTGCAAACTCAATAAGCTTCTTAAATCCTTCTTCGCCGCCGATAACGTCTTCAACCTTAACGCCGTTGGGAACGGTATCACCGATACCGCCGTCCTGCCAGCCCATAAGTCTGAGCTTAACGTTGGAAATATCTGCGTCTTCGCCGAGAAGCTTGAGCATTTCGATTATCTTATCGAAGCTTGCGAGAGAGTACATCTTGTTAATGGGAACACCCATGAAGGAAGAAGATGCCTCAAGTGCGCAAAGGGTTTCGATATAGAGAGGAATATCCTTGGGAGTTGTATCTTCGTCAATTGCGGTAAGAACGCCCTTGTTCTTAAGGTACTGACGATAAATGTTTGCCATACCGGCAACGGAAGATTCTTCATCATTAAGAAGGAATATTCTTAACTTATAATCCTTGGTGTACTTACGGTCACACTCAACGGTCCAGGAAGAAGAGGAGCCGGCGGAAAGACCTGCATCAAGAGAAATGGTATCGGAAGGACGGGGGTTGATCGTACCGTAGCAAGATACGAACATGTGAGTAGCACCGCCGTTTTCGATAGTAAGGTTAACCAGAGATTCACCTTCTTCAACGATTGCGAAGTAGCCGTTCTTGAGATACTTGGTAGTTTCTACCTCTACCTCATTACCGTCTTCATCGTATTCGGTGGTCTTGATCTTCTCTGTATAAGAGTTGTTCTTAGTCTCGATTATACCAAAAACAGGAAGTCTTACAGCCTGCTTGTTAGAGCCGCTGATTTCGCTGTAGGCATAGTCCTGACCGTAGATCTTGCTGGTATTCTTGAACTGACTGCCCATGATATCAGCAAAATTGATTATTGTACCGGAACCATCAGCAGAGAAAACGTAACCTTCGTTAGAAACAACGTTACCTGTACCTGCATAAGGCAGAATGCTGATGTTCTTCAAAGAATAAACGGAAGAGTCGAAACGAACGTTACCCATGTTACAACGGATAGAGAGTCCGTCTGCATCCAGCTTGTATTCCAGAGCGAGTTTGAACTGTGCGGGAGCTGCGTCCTTGTTTACATATTCAACTTCGTCATGGTCGATCTGGAGCTGTTCAAGAGAGTAATCGGTATACATCTTCAACCAGCCTTCAAGAGTCTTAAGCTCCTGAACAGAGATGGCAGGTTCACAAACAGCTATAGGGAACTGTTCGCAGATAGGATACTTCTTTTTGTATTCTTCTTTACTCTTATCGGAAATGTTAGGATCGTTTACGTCCTTAATGGTATAGAAGGACTCAAAACGGTTAGCGGGTCTGGTTTCTGTGCAATTGGTTCTGATCTGCTCAAGCAAAGCCTGGAATTTTTCAAGCTTAATAACACGAGGAACCATATATGTGTTTTCTGCACGGCCAAGCTTATATTCAACACGGATACCGTTTGCGATCTTCTTAACGGTAATCTGGTTATTTCTTGCAGAATCCTTATAAGAAGTCATTTCGTTTTCGGTGTTGCTGGAGCTCTTATCAACGTACTTTATAATAATCTGAGAATAAAGCAGCTGCTTGATAGAGTCGGTAGAAGCTTGCTTGGAGGGGTTGGTACTTGCACCCGCATTATAGGGGTTGGAGCACCAGTAAGACTGATAGTAATAAATACCGTCTGCACCGTATTCGAATTTGCCGTCTACGGGATCTTTACAGCGGAGAACGATAACTTCACCGGTAAGCTTATCTACATACATTGCGTAAGGAATAGCTACGGTAGGTTCAAGATAAAGTTCAAGAGCATCAAGAGAGGTGTTACCAAGAATTCTTGATTTTACGCTGGAAAAGCTTACAGACATATATGCGGGACCTTTAGTATCCCAGATATCAACGTCTTCACTTTCTTCCTCATCCCCTTCTGCAGCAAATGCGAAAAGACCGGATACGGAAGAAATTACAGGCAGGCAGAGCAGCAAGCAGAGTGCAAATGCCAGTATTGATTTGAAAAATTTACTCATATTGCTACTCCTTTCTTATGACCATCTGTATGACAGCTCTGCGTAGATATTATAGAAGAAGGTGAATACTCTTCCGAGCAAGCTGGTGAACAGAACGGCTACGAACATTACAAACATCATAAAGACGATTGTTGCAATAGTGATAATAATATTTTTAAAGAGACCGTAATCGTGGATTACCATCATACCGAAGAACCAGAGCAGTGCTGTCCAGCCCCAAGCAATAGTCTCGATCATAGTAAGAATACCCTGTTCGCTCAAAGTAACGAAGTTGGATACCATAACTGTGGGAAGAACGAGCATTACAACGGGAAGCAAGGAATAGCAGGTTGCAATGTAAACGTCGGCAAGGCTTCCTTCACCGTCAAACAAAGTGGTAAGACACCAGTTGGAAACGGTAAGCAAAATAACGGGAAGCACGATGGAGCTTATCTGAATAACGTAGTTAACGCCGGTTCCTTCATATTTATTATAAAGGAAGCCTCTACCTACAGACTGGTATACGAAAGTGAACACAGTAAGAAGCAGAATAATGGTAGCGCCTCGTACGGAACCGCGTTTTTCGTGCTTGAGGTCCCAGAAGCCGTCAAAGGGATGTACTATAACGTGGAAGCCATAGCAAACCTCTTCGTACCACTTGCGCTTTTCGGAATACTTAAGACCGGCAGCATTAACCTTGTTAACCCACTTAGCAAACATCAAAACAGCAACAAGAACTACTACGATAATAAGAGCAAGTATCCAAAGGTTGGCTTCCATCCAGTCCTTACGATAGTGCTGATATGCTTCGGAATAGCTTTCCTGGTCGTATGCGTACTTGTAGTACTGCATTGCGGTAACATAGTCGCCTTCACGGTACTTTGCGTCACCGATTGCGATATACGCCTGGTCAAAGTTGTTGTTTCTCTGAAGAATACCCATGTAGTAGTCAACAGAAGCGGCATAGTCACCGTCTTCGATAGACTGTACAGCGGATATAAGCATATCACCGTACTCGGTGCGCTTGTAAATAGTGATGGAGTTGGTACTCTCATCAAGGAGAAGCATATAAGAGCCCTGGTAATCCATTGCAGTAAGACGCTGGATATTACCAAACTGATCGCCCATATCGCCGAAAGCAAACAGTAAGTTACCGTTGCTGTCATAAGTAAATACGCGGCTACGCTTCTGGTCGATGATAGACCAGGTATTTGCTTCACCGAGAGCAACGTCTACGATGGTAGAGTTACCGGTTACGGTGTAATCGGTACTGTTGGTAGAGGTAACGGTAACTTCACCGGACGGCGGATGGAAACCGTTTCTGTTAAGAACGTCACTTCCCTTGGGGTTGAGCTTCTTAATAGGAACCTGAGTAGTATCTGCACTCTGAGTTGCATATACAAATCCGTCTGCGTCGATAGTGATGTTATTGTACTCGATAGAAACAACAGATTCACTTGCGTCTATCTGAGCCTGAGTCTGGAAGTTTCTCCAGAACATATCCCAAGCGTTTGCCTGCTGGGTAATAGCACCTACGAATCCGTTGAAGGAACCATCACGGTTAAGAGAAATAATACCGTAGTTGGTAGCCTTACCTACAACGTAAATACGTCCTGCAGAGTCAACTGCAACTGCGGAAGGCTTATAAACGGAGTTTTCGGGCATAACTTCGGAAACGGGTTCGTGAACGATATCTCTGAAGTTACCCAGCTTATCGAAAATAACGATACGGGATTTTTCGGTATCTGCAACGTAGATTTCTGTATCGGTTGCAAATACGCCTTCGGGAGAAGCCAAAGTATCGGGAACACCCTGGTCATTTACGAATTCCTTAATGATAAGGTGGAGACGATACTGTTCATCAAGAATTACTATACGGCTGTTGCCGGTATCGGCAATGTATACGTAATTGAGATCGTCTACAAAAACATCCTTAGGTGTTGCAAGAGCACCGAAATCCTCGGCAGAATATTTAGCAGAGGCAGGATTGGATTCATTAAGAGAAGCAAGCAAAGAAGCAGTAGTGATCTGCTTATAGGGAACGTAAACATCGGGGCTTTCCTGCATCTGAGCGTCTATATCATAGGTATAAGTGGTATAGGGAACGCTTGCGTTTGCAGTAAGCGGAAGAGTGAATGCGCCTATAAGAAGGAAGCAGACACAAAAGAGGAGAGATTTTGTAAGTATTCTTTTCATATAATAAATCTCCTCTCTTAGTCTTTCATGCCCGAGGTGGACATTGTCTGAATAACGTTACTCTGTGTAATATAGAATACTGCACAAGGTACGATCATCATTACCACGGTAGAAGCGGCGGATACACCGGTACGTGCTACACCACTGGTTACCAACTGGCTGATTGCGTAGTTAAAGGTTTTAAGTTCTTCGCTGTAAATATAGGTGCTGGCGCCGGAGTTCCACAGATCCTTGAAAGCAAAGATAATAAGTGTGATCCAAGCGGGCTTAACCATAGGCATTGCGATCTTCCAGAAAATTCTGAACTCCCCTGCACCGTCGATACGAGCGGATTCGAGAACAGCGTCAGTAACGGAGGATTCCATAAACTGCTTCATAAGGTACAGACCGAAGGTTGTACAGCAAGCAGGAATTATAACTGCCCAATATTTGTCTATCATCTTAAGATAGCTCATAAGAAGGAAGTTGGTAATACCGGTAACGGTAGAGTTAAACATCAAAGAGTAAACTATGGTCTGGAACAGCATGTTTCTTCCGGGGAACGGAATCTTTGCGATTGCGTATGCAGCGAAAGAAGACAGAATTACGTTACCAAACGTACCGGATATGGAAATAAGAACCGTATTAAAGATGTATCTGGAGAAAGGTACCCAAGAATCTCCCATCAATCTGAACAGGTCAACGAAGTTATCGATAACCCATCTGTTGGGGAAAAAGTGAGGGGGGAACAGCCAAAGCTCGTCAAGAGGCTTGAATGACTGACCGATAGCGTATATTACGGGCAAGGACATTGCCAACGCACATACTATAAGGAAGAATAATACGCCAAAGTCACCGCCGGCAGAACGGTTAATGGAACGTTTGAACTGCTCCTTGGGCTGTTTACCGTTTGCAACACGGCGCATTTCTATTTTCTCGGAAAGTTTTTTGAACATGATTATGAACCTACCTTTCTGAGAATTCGAGTGATCAACAAGTTACAACCGATCATCATAAAGAACAATATGGTTGCAATTGCGGAAGCGTAACCCATTTCGTAACGGGCTCCGCCGTAGTCATCAAGATGGTGCATTATGGTATGTACGCAGTAATCGGGAGACGGGAAGCCAACGAGAGCTGTAATAACGCCGCCGAAACCGAAAGCACCGGTGATGGAGAGAATTGCGGAAAGCATCATCTGAGGACGCATTGAAGGAAGAGTGATATACCAAAGCTCCTGCCAACGGTTCTTGATACCGTCGATAGCGCCTGCTTCGTAAAGGTCTTTATTAACAACCTGGAAACCTGCGATAAAGGTAAGGAAGCTGGTACCAAGAGAGGTCCACAATGCTACTACGATAATGAGGGGGAAGATGGTATCGGTATCCTGGAACCAAAGAATAGGTTCGTTAATAATACCGAATTCGATAAGGTATGCGTTCACGAAACCGTATTGGTCACTGGAGAAGAACACTGCCCAGATAAGATATACCGCACCGGAAATAGAAGGAGCGTAGAATATCAAGGTAAGTAAAGCACGAAGCTTGGGGCGGAGTTCGTTAATGAACCAAGCGAAGAAAAGTGAAAGCAAATAGGATGCGGGGCCGGTAATTACAGCGAATATAAGGGTATTTTTGATAGCTGTAATGAACACTTCGTCATCAAACAGAAGTCGGATATAGTTATCAAAGAATACGAATTCGGGGAACTCCAGCATATTGAACACTGTAAAGCTCAATACTACGGACAAAACAACAGGAACGACATAGAACATGATAAAGAGTATAAAGAAGGGTGCAACCATAAGATAAGCTACCTTATGTTTCTTTATCTCGTTCAAAGTCCAACTGAATCTGGAAATGTCTTTCCTGACGACAGCTTGTTCTTTTTTAGCCATTAGATAATTCCCTCCTTTTATTATTTATCATCTGCTACGGAACCAAGTTCTTTAAAGGTTTCCGTGGTAGGAAGATCGAACTCCTGACGCTTACGAGTAAGCTCTGCGTTGATATCATCAAGGTAAGAACGCATTTTTTCTACAGGGTTATCATCGTTGTTATAAGCGCCCAAGAATGCGAAGTTGGTGAAACGGCCGATAATGTAAGAACCGGGATATTCGGGAGTACACTCAACTGCGTTAAACTGTGCTACCAGGTTATCAAGCTCGTCCTTAGACCAGCTCATCTTCTGAAGCGCTTCAATATTTGCGGTGGAGTATTTAGCAGAAGGACCGAGCAGAGCAATCTTTTCGTTACCGAAGGTAGACTGAACCTCTGCGCTGGACCACCACTGCATAAATGTCCAAGCGGAAAGTGCATTTTTCTCGGTTGCGCCTCTCATCATAATGAGAGAGGAAACAGATGCGATAGTGCTGTTGTTGATAGTTTCGGTCTCGGGATCGAAAGTACCGGGCAGAGGAGTGAATTCCCACAAACCGGAAATTTCGGGAGCAAAGATTACCATAGTATTATATGTAGAGGTGTAATCTGCTATTGCCAAAGGCATAATACCCTGACGGTAACGGGTAGCAATACTGTAAGACTAGGGGAAGGAGTAATCGGTGAACAGTTCGCATACCTTCTTGAAGGTTT
>JAGCNA010000006.1 GCA_017646185.1 Clostridia bacterium | reverse complement strand
GGTTGGTACGGGACTTGGTGCAAGCAACGGAATTCTTATAAAAAGCGGAGAAGCTCTTGAAATCACCCACGGAATAAAGGTTGCCGTGTTTGACAAAACCGGCACCGTAACCCAAGGAAAGCCTGCAGTAACGGATATTGTTGCATCCGATACGGAAAAAACCTTGCTTTATGCGGCTGTGTGCGAATCCGCCTCCCAGCACCCTATCGCAACCGCAATAGTAAATTACGCTTGTGAAAACGGCATAACCGTTCCTATGGCGGAAGGGGTGCAAAACCTTTCGGGAAAGGGAGTAAAATGCAGGTACGAAGGCACCGAAATATGTGTTGGCAACAAGGTGCTTTTAAAAGAGCAAGGTATATTCTCCGAAGAACACGAATCGGAGGCGAACCGTCTTTTATCCGAAGGAAAGACAGTAATGTTCGTTTGTGCCGATAATACGGTGATCGGAGTTATTGCGGTTTCTGATAAGCTTAAGACCACGTCTCGGGAAGCGTTTGAAAAACTTTCAGCTTTGGGTGTAAAAACCGTGCTTTTATCGGGAGATAACCGTGTATGCGCCGAGTACGTAGGCAAGCAGTTGGGAGCAGACGAGGTGTATGCAGAAGTACTGCCGGAGGAAAAAGCAGACGTAATAGAAAAGCTGAAAGCAAAGTACGGCGCAGTAATGATGGTGGGTGACGGAATTAACGATGCGCCTGCCCTTGCCGCCGCAGATATAGGCTGTGCAGTGGCAAGCGGAAGCGATATTGCCATAGACAGCGCAGATATTGTTTTAATGAAAAACGATCCTGCCGACGTTGCCCGTGCCGTGCGGTTGAGCAAGCTTACGATGCGCACCATAAAGCAAAATCTGTTCTGGGCGTTTTGTTATAACGTCATTTGTATTCCCGTTGCCGCAGGGGTTATTCATATATTCGGAGGTCCGTTACTCAACCCTATGCTTGCAGGCTTGGCAATGTCCTTCAGCTCGGTTTGCGTGGTTACAAATGCATTGAGATTGCGAGGTAAAAAGCTGTGAACGAATGTTGTACCCAAAGAAAAAAGCACCGCTCCCCCGAAGAGGTAAAGGCGCTTGTAAACCGTCTTAACCGTATCGAAGGTCAGGTGCGGGGCATTAAAAATATGCTGGAAAACGATGAATACTGCGTGGATATTTTAAATCAGATATCCGCATCCCAAGCCGCGCTCGGCTCTCTTGCAAGCGTTTTGCTTGAAGAACATATACGCACCTGCGTAGCCGAGGGGATTAAAAACGGCGATACGGAAATTATTTCCGAACTTACAAACACTATCAAAAAATTTATTTAATATAAAGGAGAAAATTAAAATGAGCAAAATTTACGTACCCGATATGCATTGTGAAAACTGTGTAAAGAGAATTACCGCAGCATTAAAAGAAGCAGGTATAGACGCAACCGTTGAACTTTCTTCACAGACTGTTACCGTTAACGGCTGCGCCCATTGTCTTGAAAAGGCGAAAAACGAAATTTACGATCTGGGCTTTACTCCCGAAATAAAATAATCTTCAAGCGGACAGCGATGCTGTCCGCTTTTTGCGGTTTTCTTATGTCTTGACGAAAAACGGAAAATGGTGTATATTAATAGCATTACTTGAAGGAGAAACACGTATGAAAAGGTTTGTTAGTTTACTTCTTGCACTGTTAACGTTATTTATGTTTACTTCTTGCGTAAACGATTATGAAGATACACAGTCTGTAATCGAGGAGGAATCCAAAGTGGAGACGGAAATTTTCGAAGCGCCGATCTTGATAACAGACGCCGGCGAAATAAACTTTGAAAAAGAATTTGTCAATTCCGAAAATATAGAAAAAGACGGTTTTTATCTTTATACCTGCGGTTTTCTCGGATCCGTTACTCCTCAATGCGAGCGTGAACGTGTGGATTTCACCGTTGCGGACGGCTACGTTGCAAAGGTATGGGATAAAAATTCCCAAAGCTTCATTCCCGAACAAAACGGTTTTACCGTTGTTTGCGTGGGCAGTGAAGCTGTCTCATACGCTCAAAAGCTGGAAGCGGGATTTGCCGTAAAGACCGAGCATATTACCACCTCCGTCCTTTCAAGCTATTATGCTTTGGTGGGCGATGTTGTGGTAACTGTCGATATTATCGACGGTATCCGCACTCCCGAAGGCGTTTGCGCCATATATACTCCCGAATACGGCAAGACTACGGGGACTAATGTTTACGGTGCAGAGATAACCGTTGTTGACGGCACCGTAACCAAAGTGATCACCGGTGCGGGCAACAGCGAAATCCCCGAAAACGGATACGTTATAAGCATACACAAGGACCATAAAGCCTATTATTCCGCCAGAAAAGCGGCAGTTGGTACAAAGGTAGAGCTTTTCCCCAACGGACCTTCCTATTCGGTTACCGCTCTTTCTTATAACGGTGTCAACTCCGTGCGCGGGGAAAACCAGTTGGTGGTTTATATGAATAAAGCCTCCACAAATACCAACGCATACGGATATGAGATATCTGTAAACGAAGAGGGAAAATCCGTTTCCGAAAGCTATAAAGGCAATATTACCGTTCCCAAAAACGGTTTTGCGGTTTCTGCTCACGGAAACGCAGTAAAAGCCCTTGAAAACGCTTATACCCGCGGGCAGACTGTTATTTTGGATACAACATCCAAAAAGGTCATTATTATAAACACTCCCGATCTTTGTATAAACACAGCCAAAGATACTCTCGATAACTTGATAAACAGCTTTAATCAGGCGAAAAAAGCATATCTTAATATAGCTTATTCGGATATTTCTTCCGCAGCGGAGAACTTGAAAGCAGAAATCGCCAAAGCAGAAACTGCGGTTTCACAAGGAGATATGGCATCTGCTGTTGAGATTTGCTCACAGGTGGTCAGTCAGGCAGATTTGCTTACATACGCTACCATAGAGAGCAAGGGTGCGCAAAACCGTGCAATGTGGTACCGCGCTTATGAAAAGAGCGATGCGGAAGTGCGTGATACGGTAAAAAAGCTGGCAGCTCTCAATGTAAACGCTCTTTATCTTGAAACCTTCTACGATGGATATTTTATCGGTTATATGGACCTTGACGGTGTTGAGCACAGCCCCAATAACGGCGGATACGACGCTTTGGAGGGATTTGTGCGTATATGCCACGAATACGGAATAGAGGTTCACGCCTGGTGCGAAAATTTCTTTACCGGTTATCTTAATAACGACGGCACGCTCTCAAGTCCTGTTCTGCAAAAGTTCAGCGATAAGCTGCTTATGGATTCCGAAGGAAACGAATTTTATTATTACAACGAAAAAGCCACCTTCGTTTTCCTTAATCCCAACGATACCCAGTGCCGTAAGTTCGTTTTGAACGTATACCGCGAAATACTTGAAAATTACGATATTGACGGATTGCATCTGGATTATATCCGTTTTCCCGAATTGAACTACGGAAAATACGATTACGGCTACAACGAGGATATTATAAAAGCCTTTTCAAAAGAAACGGGCATAAAAGAAGATCCCCGTACCTTTGCAAAAGGCTCCGAAGAAATGACCAAATGGATCTCCTTCCGTTGCGGTATCATAAACTCCTTTGTAAAGGAAGTTTTTGATCTGGTCTGCAAAAATTCTCCCGAAACCTGGCTTTCCTGCGCAGTTTATCCCGATAGAGATTATGCGGTCAACAGCATCTTCCAAGACGTAAAGATGTGGGTAAACAACGGTTGGATTGACGAAGTGTTCTCTATGACCTACAGCGGTGAAAACACCTTTGTTTCACAAAACGCCGCAGGCTACAAGGAAATTTGCAAGGGCAACTGCTTCTATTCCGCAGGTCTTGCCGCATTTATGGATACTTCAAAGCTTAATTTTGCATATCAGCTTACCGAAGTGTCCTCCGCAGGGGCAGACGGAGTTGCCGTTTTCGCTCTCTCCAACATTTCTCCCGATACGTATCAGCATCAGATAATCTACGGCGCTTTCCGCAATCCCTCCGTGCAGTTATACCGCTTGGGAGACACGGTAAAAGCCCAGCTTGATTACATAAAGGCTATGCTTGAGCAATCTGACGTTTTGTTTGACTCTTTATCCGAAACGGGTAAGCAGAGTGTTCTTGACGCTATGGAATCTTTGTATTCAAACGCAACCGTTCCCGAGGATGCGTTTGATAAAATGGCATACTGTACCCAGACCAAGACTTCTTTAAGCGGATTGAAGCTTACCGTTAAAAACGCTTTTTCCGACCCTGACGAGGCAAAAGCCGTTAATGATGAACTGGATATCCTTATTTATTGGCTTGATCTGACAAATACACGTCTTAATGCCAAGAACTGATTTTATTCTTGTTGCAAAATAAACGACAAAATGATATACTGCTTTAAACAGTAATCCTTTGATAAGGAGAAGGTATATGAATATTATTATTGCGGGCGGCGGAACCGTTGGGGCAAGCCTTGCCAAACAGCTTTCCGCAGAAGGGCACGATATAACCCTTATAGATTCCGATAATATAGTGCTTGAAGCCAGCGTAGAACGGTATGACGTTATGTCCGTACGCGGAAACTGTGCGTCTATGACTGTACTGCGCCAAGCCAAAATAGATACGGCGGATCTTCTTATAGCCGCTACCAACCGTGATGAGATAAATCTTCTGTGCTGTACCACAGCCCACGGACTTAATCCGGATATTCATACCATTGCCCGTATAAGAAACCCCGAATATACGGACCAGATATACGAAATGCGTGATGTGTTTGCGCTTTCTCTGGTGGTTAATCCCGAAAGGCAGACCGCGGTGGAGATCGAGCGTCTGCTCAAATATCCCGGCTTTTCTCAAAGAGATACCTTTGCAAAGGGCAGGGCAGAGATAGTTGAACTCCACGTGGAAAGCAACAGCAAGCTTTGCGGACTTCAGTTAAAGCAGTTGAATACCGTGGTGAATTGCAGTGTGCTTGTGTGTACCGTTATCCGTAACGGTGAAGCGGTTATCCCCAACGGTGATTTCGTGCTGGCGGAAGGGGATAGAGTGTTTTTTACCGCACCTACCAACAACCTTGCAAAACTGCTTAAAAATCTTAACGTTATATCCCGCCGTGTCCGCAACGTAATGCTGGTCGGCGGCGGCAGAGTGTGTTATTATCTTGCTCAGCTTTTGTTAAAGGACGGCTTGTCCGTGCGTATATTGGAGCAAAATGAAGAGCGTTGCCGTTTTCTTGCCCGTGAACTTCCCGAAGCGGACGTTTTGCTGGGCAACGGAACGGATAATAACGTGCTTGTAAGCGAAGGTATCTCGGAATGCGATGCTTTGGTAACCTTAACGGGTACAGACGAGCTTAATATGATAGTATCCATTAACGGCACGGGAAACGGTGTACCTACAGTAATTACCAAGCTTAATAACGTGGAAAACCGTACCATTATAGAAAAGCTGGGCTTGCGCAGCGTGGTTTGTCCCAAAGAGCTGTGCTGTGAAAATATTGTAAGATACGTCCGTGCTATGCAAAACCAATCCGGCGCCGCCATATCCGTTCACACCATTGCGGACGGTCAGGCAGAGGCGGTAGAGTTTATGGTGGAAAAGGATACACCCAACTGCGGCGTTCCTCTTAAATCATTAAAAACCAGAGACGGCGTGCTTATAGCCTGCATTACGAGAGGGTATAAAACAGTAATCCCCAACGGTGATTCCGTGTTCCGCGCAGGAGATATTATCGTAGCCGTTTCAAGCGGCAGAGGAACTGTAAGACAGCTTAACGATATTTTTGCGTAAGTTTACGTGAGGAATTATGAATTATAAAGTTATCGGGTTGTTTATTGCCCGTATTCTTTCCTTTGAAGCGTTGTTTTTAACACCCGCTTTGGGAATAAGCGTCTTTAATAAAGAATATCCCGCGGCAAAGGGATTTTTAATATCTATGGGTATTATCCTCCTGCTTGCTGGCGCTTTGTATCTTATATGCCGCGGTGCACCAAGCGCCTTCCGTGCCAAGGAAGGTCTTGCCTGCGTGGGCGTGAGCTGGATCGTGCTCAGTCTTTTGGGCTGTTTGCCTTTTTATCTGTCCGGCGAAATACCTTCGTATATAGACGCATTGTTCGAAATGGTTTCCGGTTTCACCACTACCGGCGCCTCCGTTGTACCAAACGTTGAGGTTTTGTCCAAGGGTATGCTGTATTGGAGAAGCTTCAGCCATTGGCTGGGCGGTATGGGTGTGCTTGTTTTTCTGCTTGCATTCATTCCTGCCAGCGGAAGCGTTCATCTTCTCCGTGCGGAAAGCCCGGGGCCTGTTGTAAGTAAGCTGGTTCCCAAAATGAAAAACAGTGCTTTGCTTTTATACGGAATGTATATTATACTTTCCGTTCTTAATCTCATCTTTTTGCTGTTGGGCGGAATGCCGCTTTTTGATGCGCTTTGTACCATGTTCGGTACTGCGGGCACCGGCGGTTTCGGTATAAAGGCAGACAGTATGGCGGGTTACAGCCCCTATTTGCAAAACGTAACCACCGTGTTTATGCTTTTGTTCGGCGTTAATTTCGGCTGTTATTACCTGCTTATATTAAGACGCTTCAAAAGCTTTTTCAAGGATGAAGAATTGCGTCTGTATTTCGGTATCGTTTTCGCATCCGTTGCGGTTATTGCAATAAATATATATAATATTTACGGTGATATTTGGGAAACTCTCCGTCATTCGGCGTTTCAGGTAGCAAGTATTATTACCACTACCGGATTTGCTACGGCGGATTTTAATCTGTGGCCCACACTTTCAAAGGGAATTTTGCTGTGTCTTATGCTCGTGGGCGCTTGCGCGGGAAGCACGGGCGGCGGTATAAAATGCATACGTCTGCTTTTAATTCTGAAGGGCATACGCAAAAGCATACAGCAGGTTATGAGTCCCAGAAAGGTTGTTGCCGTGCGTACCAATGATACTCCGGTGGATGATAGCACGTTGTCGGGCGTTAATTCCTATCTTGCCGCCTATGCCGTTATTCTTGTAGGCAGCTTCTTGCTCATTTCCATAGACGGATTTTCTGTGGAAACCAACGTTTCGGCGGTTGTATCCTGCTTTAACAATATCGGTCCGGGGTTGGATCTGGTAGGTCCCGTGGGCAATTATTCGGAATTCGGAATTCTTTCCAAATTGGTTTTGATCATAGATATGCTGGCAGGCAGATTGGAAATTTTCCCCATACTTGCTCTTTTGTCGGTGTCATTTAAAAAATCCCATTAAAAAATAAAACGCATTGCAAAAAGCAATGCGTTTTTTACGAAATATTTAAGTTATATATAGACAAAGATGAAGCATTATGATAAAATCTATACGTTTAGGATGTTTTTAAATAATAGGAGGAAAAAGCTATGATATTTGGAAAGCATATCAACCGATATTATTTTAAATATGCTTTTTGGCTGCTTCTTGGCCTTGCCGCTTTGATGGTAGTAGACTACGCACAGCTTATGGTTCCTGCGCTGTACAGACTTGTTGTTAACGGTATGAACACCGGTATGGCAGAGATAGACGGCGTCACCAAAGTCTTCGATATGGATTTCTTGCTGGATAACGTCTGCTTGCCCTTGGTAGTTATTATCGTACTTATGGTGTTCGGCAGATTTTTGTGGCGTATTTGCTTGTTCGGTGCGGCTATCAAGGTAGAGACCGACGTGCGCAATTCTATGTTCGACCACGCAAAAAATCTTTCCCGCCAGTATTATCAGGTTCACAAGGTCGGCGACTTAATGAGTTTGTTTACCAACGATCTTGATACTATTCAGGAATGCTTCGGCTCCGGCTTCCTTATGTTTTTTGACGCACTCTTCCTGGGCGCCCTTTCCATAATAAAAATGTGGCGTATGAACTGGGTAATGACCGTGCTTTCTTTAATACCTATGCTGCTTTTACTTGCTGTAAGCTCAGTTATCGGAAAGTATATGATGCGCAAATGGGAGCTTCGTCAGCAGGCGTTTTCGGGTTTGTCCGATTTCTCTCAGGAAAGCTTTTCCGGTATCGCCGTAATCAAGGCGTTTGTAAAAGAAGGAAAAGAGCTCTGGGCATTCAAACAGCTTAACAAGGAAAACGAGCAGGCGAATATAGTGTTTACCCGTGCTTCGGTACTTCTCAGAATATTGGTTATGCTATTTGTTGAATCGGTTATCTGCGTAATACTCGGCTACGGCGGATATCTTGTTTATGTTGACATATTTGATGCGGGACAGCTCGTTGAATTTATAGGATACTTCACCTCCACCGTATGGCCCATAATGGCAGTTTCCGAGCTTATCGACCTTACCTCCCGCGGAAAAGCTTCTCTCAAGCGTGTAAGCGAGCTTTTGGATGCACCTGTTGACGTTGCAGATAAAAAAGACGCTGTGGATATGGGACCCGTAAAGGGCGAGATCGAATTCCGCAACCTTTCCTTCCGTTATCCCGACGGAGAGTTCGATGTTTTGCAAAACGTTTCCTTTAAGATAGAAGCAGGTGAAAACGTGGGTATTGTGGGTAAAACGGGAAGCGGTAAGACTACTATCGTAGATCTTATCCTGCGCACCTACAACGTGCCCGACGGATGCTTGTTTGTTGACGGTAAGGACGTAAATTCCGTTACCATACACTCCCTGCGTGAAGGATGCGCTTATGTTCCTCAGGATAATTTCCTGTTCAGCGATACTATATCCGCAAACATTGCCTTCGGTATGGACGAATATGATATGGATACCGTAACCGAATCGGCAAAATTATCCGATGTTCACGATAATATAATAGATTTTTCCGAAGGATATTCCACCGTTCTGGGCGAACGCGGCGTTACCGTGTCCGGCGGACAAAAACAGCGTATATCCATTGCCCGCGCTCTTATGCGCAATGCACCCATACTTATACTTGACGATTCCGTTTCTGCGGTTGACACAAAAACGGAAAAAGCAATACTTGAAAACCTTAGAAATACCCGTAAAGGACAGACCACGCTCCTTATTGCACACAGAATTTCCACTATCGAAAAAATGGATAAAATCCTGTTTGTTGATAACGGTACCGTGGCGGCTGTGGGAACTCACACCCACCTTTACGAAACCAATCCGGACTACCGCAAGATGGTAGACCTGCAAAAGCTTGAAGAAGAGGGGGAGAATAACAATGCGTGAATTTTATCCTCTTTTGATAGTTGGCGGTGTTATCGGAACCTTTACCCTTATTTTTGTTTTTGCTTATGCTTTTATGAAAAACAAAAAAGAAGCAATCGGGTTCGACCGCAATATGAAGGACGGGGAAATAATGGCCCGCCTTCTCAAGTACGCACGTCCTCATTGGCCCTCCTTCCTGCTGGCATTTTTCATAATGCTGTTTTCCATCGCCTACGATATAATCGCACCTATCATTGTAGGTAATATCGAAGAGCTGGTGGTTGGAGATTTTGAGCTCAGCTCTCTGTTTGTGCAGGTTGGGGTTTATGCGGTAATACTTATAATTTCTATGATCTGTACCTATTTTCAGGCAATTATTCTGCAGAAAACGGGTCAAAAGATCTTATCCACTCTGCGTCAGGATCTTTTTACACACATAGAAAGTCTTTCGCATAATCAGCTTAATAACATTCCCGTAGGCAAACTTGTTACCCGTGTTACCAACGATACCAACGCTATTTCCATGATGTTTACCCATATACTCGTAACCATGGTTAAAAACGTATTCGTTATTTTGGGTGTGCTTGCGGCAATGCTTGTCCTTAATTATCAGCTCACCCTTATGGTACTGTGCTTCGTGCCCTTCGTTGTACTGTTTACCTGGATATTCCGCAAATTTTCCAGAAAAGCATACCGTGCCGTAAAGGACGGAACCACAGATATAAATACCTATCTTTCCGAAAATCTTTCGGGTATAAAAATTACTCAGATCTTTAATAAGGAAGATAAAAAGAACAGAGATTTTCT
>JAGCNA010000092.1 GCA_017646185.1 Clostridia bacterium | reverse complement strand
GGAATACTTCTTTGCCCCGTAATTGAAGGCGGAAACGGGCTGGAAGCCTTGACCGATACCCAATCCCACGCTGAATATGAGACTTGAAGTTCTGCTTACGTAGCCCATTGCGGCGATAGCCGCATCCTTGAACTGCTCTGCCTGAGCGTTGAGCACCATTACGGAGATACTGTTGAGTCCCTGCCGCGCAAGGCTGGGAAGCCCCGTTACGATTATATCTTTGAGCAAAGAAATTTCGGGTGAAATATTTGATATCCGCAGTTTGCTCTGTGTTTTACCCAGAACGAACACGGAAAGCAGTATGCAAAAGGAAACGTACTGTGAGATTGCGGTGGCAAGTCCTGCACCGCTTATATCCATTTCCATACGGACAACCAGAATATAATCCAAAAATATATTAAGAATACCGCCGGTGGTAAGACCGATCATGGCAAGAGTCGCCTTGCCTTCGTATCTTAAGATATTGTTAAGCACACAACTTGCAGTCATTGCAGGTGCCGCAAGAAAGATCCAAAAGGCGTAATCCATAGCGTGAGGCAAAATGGTGGGAGTACTGCCCAGCAAAACCATTAACGGCTTTGAGAAAATGAGTCCTGCAGACATAATTACGATACCGCACCAGATTGCGGTAAAAAATCCCGTAGATGCGTAATTATTTGCTTTGTCTATATGTTTGCCTCCAAGCTGGCGGCTTATATGACTTCCCGCGCCGTGACCGAACATAAATCCGAATGCCTGAATTATAGACATTATTCCGAAAACTATGCTGGTGGCGCCCCCTGCGCTTAAAGAAACCTGACTCACAAAATAGGAATCCGCCATATTGTAAATGTTGGTTATAAGCATACTTATGGTAGTGGGTATGCCCAAGGTTATTACAAGACGGGCTACGGGAGTCTCGGTCATTTTTATATATTGGCTGTCAGAGGAAGCGGGAATGCTTTTAGTACTGCTCATTTTTTGCCTCGGTGCTGTAATAAAAGTTTAGTTGGTATATCCGGGATGAATGGTTACGATTTCTCCGCCCAGAGAGGAGTTCACACCATCGTATGAAACGGTGAAATACTTATCCTCGGGTGCGCTGGTGGTTGCACGGCGTTCTTCGTTCATAGGAACTCTGTATAAAGTTCCGTCAATAACGCGGTAGAGATAGGTTTCGTGCCATATAATATTCTTAACCTCGGTTTGAGTGGAAATTGCAACACCGCCCTCGTTGCCGGATTGGTCGATAGCGTTTACACGCTTGAATTCTGCCAAAATACCCGTTCCGTGACCGGGAGAGGTAAACACGGGGCTCAAAAAGTCTGCGGGATCCTTCCAACCGTAATCTTCACGCATTTTAACATATTCGGGAAGAGAGGATTTTTCCAAAACTTCTATCTGTAATTGCATTTTATTTTCCTCGGGAACATAAACCACAATACGAAGCTTGTCTCCGGGCAGATAGTAATATTCGGTATATTTCCAATGATAATTTGCAATACAGTTGTTTCCGTTTGCGCTTACGGCATATTCACCGCCGTGAACATCGTATCCCCCTACATCCTGTTCGGTTTCGGTTATATAGCGCCAGAAGGGGCGAAAAGCAATACAACCGGTACTGAGCGTGCTTGAAGAAACATTCACAAGCGCTCTGGAAAAGGATAGGCCCACATCCGATTCACTTAAAGCGTGGCCGCCAAGATAAACCGAGGGGTTATCAAGATTTTTTACATTGGGATCGAAATTCAATTCGCTGTTGTAGGAGCCGTTGTAGCGTTCAATATCCACTTCGGGCAAGGTTACCACAACCTCTATTCCAACCCATTTATCTCTGGAAGAAACCACCTTGTGATACCAAGCTCCGCCGAATACGGGAGGCGCAGAGGGATTAAGAACCTCTCCTTCTATCTCACCTTCCCACACGGGAGGTGCTTCAAGCACAGCAGTTTCTGTAACGGTTATTTTTTTAAATTTAGGCTCTGCAGCGTTACCTGCAGCATCTGATAAAAAGTATGTCACGGTATATTCTCCGGGTATTTCCGGGTCAAAGCCTCCCTTGTTTATCTGTATTTGATCTGTAATATCGCCGTCCGTATCGTCGCTCCCCCTTACCCCGTTCATAATGTCGTAGGCATCGCCTTTTTTAATAACGACGTTTTCGCAAGAAGCAATAATACGTATTTTGGGCGGGGTGGTATCCTGCACCGTAGAATGCTCTCCGGGATCGGACTCCACAGAGACATTATTTTGAGGCGTAGCGCAGGCGGTGAGCAAGGTTGCGAGGGCAACAATTAAAAATGCGAATCTTTTCATTGTATCCCCCCATTAATCAAGAGAGATAACAAGCCCGGATATATCTATATTTTTCATATCAAGGGTAATGGGACCGCTTTCATAGGAACTGCAAAAGAGATTTTTAATAAGGAAAATTCTGCAAGTCTGCTCGCCGGGATTGCCGACGAAGAAGAGATAACCGCCATCGGGAATAACCTTTTCGATATCTGTTAAGATGTCCTTAAACATACCACCGCCCGAAGACGCATCAATAGCATTTGTCCACGAAAAGCCGGAATTCTTTACGCTTCCGTCTTCTTCTATCTGTATAAGCTCGCCTGCGGCAATGCGCACCTGCTTAACAACATAATCCTTATCCGTAATAATAATTACACCGTTGGGGAAGAAAGGAACTCCGCCATTGTTGGTATGATCGGGAGAATATGTATTATACTGGGAAACAAAAGTTTCTTTATCCAAAACGCAAATGCTGTCTGCCGTGCGGAATTTTGTGCCGGATGTGGTATAGCTCAAAGCGTCCTCGCCGCCCAAAGTATATATATTTTTGAGCGAAAGATACTTGGCGGTAACAATTTCTTTTACGGTAACGGTAATTATTGCGGTAGATACGTTTCCTGCTGTATCTTTTGCCGCTACGGTTACCGTATAGGTTCCGGGAACACTTGCATCATAACCGCCGTCATCGGAAACAGAAATAACTACCTCTTCATCGGGAGTAATATTATCTCTTGCAATAATGCCGGAAATCAAATCGGGCTGCTCACCTGCGTTGTGAGTAACAGCAGGCAAAACACCGTCATTCGCATCAATAAAAGCGGGAGGAATAGTATCCTTAACAATATCGTTTTTACTTTCCTCTGTCTGATTGTTATTTTCTTCTGCTTGGCTTTCTTCTTTTGTGCTTTCATTGGTAGAAGGAGTGCTTTGATCCGCAGGCTGCGAATCACAGGAAACGAACGCAAAGCATAATGCCAGAATAAGTACAGATATGATCATCTTTTTTAACATAATAAACCCTCCGTTTTCATTTATGAAAATATTATAACATACCGAAAACCCAATAGCAACACAAAACTCCCGTTTGTGTAAAACAAAACGGGAGTTTTTGGCATTTTTTGATATTCTATTTAGTTCCGAAGAGTCTGTCGCCTGCATCGCCCAAGCCGGGAAAAATGTAGCCGTTTTCGTTAAGGCATCTGTCCAACGTGGAAACGTAAATATCTACATCGGGATGAGCTTCCGCAACCTTGGAAACGCCCTCGGGCGCGCCGATAATAGCCATAAACTTGATGTGATTGCAGCCGTGCTTTTTAAGCAGGTTGATATCATCGCAAGCACTGCCGCCGGTTGCCAGCATAGGGTCAACAAGCAGTACCAGTTTATCGTCTATATCCTTGGGAAGCTTGCAGTAATATTCGCAAGGCTCAAGAGTTTCTTCGTTGCGGTACATACCGATATGTCCCACACGGGCAGAGGGGAACAAAACGTGAATACCGTTTACCATACCCAGACCTGCGCGGAGAATGGGAACGATAACGATGGAGTTATCCGTTACGACACGCTGTGTGCAGGTTTCCAGAGGAGTTTTTACCTCGACCTCGGTGGTAGGAACGCCTTCCTTTAGGCTTTCATAGGTCATAAGGGTGGTTATTTCCTCAACCAGTTCGCGAAACTCCTTCATGCTGGTCTTCTCGTCACGAAGGATGGCTATTTTGTGTCTTATAAGGGGGTGGTCGAAAATGACCACGTTTTCGTAATTTTTCATTATTATTTCTCCGTTTTTCCGCTTTTGCCCAGCTTATTGAGCAGAATGTTGGTAACAATACCGAGAATAAGAGCGCAAGCGATAGTGGTGATAGTTATCTTACCGAAGGAAACGCTGAGTCCGCCGATACCGGGAATGAGGATAGAGGAAACCACAAAGAGGTTGCGGCTGTCACCAAGGTCTACCTGCTGGATCATCTTAAGACCGGAAACTGCGATAAAGCCGTAAAGTGCAACACAAACGCCGCCCATTACACAGTTGGGGATAGAAGAAAGGAATGTAACAAAGGGGCCGAAGAAGGAAATAACAATACTCATAATTGCGGTGGTGGTAATGGTAACTACAGATGCGTTGCGGGTAATAGCTACACAACCAACGGATTCACCGTATGTAGTATTGGGGCATCCGCCGAAGAAAGCGCCTGCCATGGAGCCGACACCGTCACCCAGCAAGGTGCGGTGCAGACCGGGATCTTCCAGAAGGTCTTTGCCGATAATGTAAGAAAGGTTCTTGTGGTCTGCTATATGCTC
>JAGCNA010000091.1 GCA_017646185.1 Clostridia bacterium | reverse complement strand
TTTAAGATTTTCCATACTCTTTTCATCAAGCATTGTTTATACCCCCATTCTGTCGCATTAATTTTATGCAAAAGGATAATAGTTTTATGATTAAATGTAAACCTATACGTAACGGAAAACAAACGGCATTGCTTATGCTGGCATTTGCCCTTATGGCTACCGCCACGGGAATTTTATCTGTATACAGCTTTGAATTGGGCGTTCCCGCTGTCGTGGGAAGAATAGGTTTCGGCGTGGTGCTTTCCGTAGCCCTTTATTATATGATAAAATACACCCTTGCTGATTACGAATACGAGCTCACCGCAGATACCCTTTCCATTATTAAAACCGTGGGAAGAAAACGCACCGTAATGGGCGCTTTGGATTTATCCATGTCCGTTGCCTTGATAAGCAAGGAAGAGTTTAAAAAAGACAAGAAAAAGCACGGTACTATCGACCGTAATTTCAACTACCGCCAAAACCCGTTCGGAAACGGTATGATATATATTTTTGAGTTTTCCGATAAACTTTATTCGGTGGATTTTGAGCCTAACGAGCCTTTTGTAAACAGCTTGTGTGCCGCTATTGATAACTGCAAACGCAACAAACAATAAAACTTATTTCCCACGCTAAAAGCGTGGGATTTTATTTATCGGGTTGATTTTTTATCCTACCGTATCGTCATAAGCGTATGCATTGTATTCCTGCGTGAGCTTGTTCCAAGTCTGTTCTCCTACGATACCGTCGGGGGTAAGACCGTAATAGGTCTGGAACAGGCGTACTGCGCTTTCCGTACCGTTACCGAATGCGCCGTCAACACGGATAGTGGTAAAGCCGGGTATTCTTCCGCCTATGGCGTTAAGGGCGTTTTGAATATATATTACGTTTCTGCCTTTTGAACCGTTTTTGATAAGATATCCCGGATATTTGCGGTCTGTGGAAAGGGTGTTTTCCAGATCGTAATAGTATTTCACTATGGCGTTCCACGTCTGTTCGTCAATATTTCCCGTAACGGGCAAGCCGTAATACTGCTGAAATCCTCTTACCGTATTTTGGGTAGCGGTATCGTATATACCGGTTATTACGGGCTGGGGAACGGAAAGATCGCTTAAGGCATCGGATATTACCAGCAGATAATACTGTATGCGCAATACGTCGGTGCCTCTGTCCCCAAAGGAAAGATTACGTGGGAAGGAATCGTTTTCTATCCGTTCACCCTCGCTGTTTAATTCCGCCAGCTTTTTAACCGCATTGTATACATATAATATCCTATACCAGGTTTCTCTGTCCACTATTCCCGTTTGGTTAAGTCCGAACACCCGTTGAAAGGCGCGGACGGAGGCTTCCGTGCGGTCGCCGTAAAGTCCGTTTGCTTTTAAGATAAAGGGTATCTGTGGGTAATTTATGGCTATTCTGTCAAGACGGCGCTGAAGAGTGGCAACGGAAGCATTTGTATCCCCCGGACGCAGGTTACCCGCAAAGGATTCGGGTATACTTTCCTGTACCTGTGCTTCGGCTATAAACGTATCGTCCCCGTAATAATACTGCAGAATTCTCAAAGGATCGTACCCCCTGCGTGCGAGCGTGACCGTACCCCATTGGCTCATTCCGGCGCAGGTTACGGATGAACCGTCGCAGTATTCGGTAAAAAGCGGCTGGACGAACCCGTCTCTCGCAAGATAATTGGTAAAAAGCTCATCTACAATATCCGAAATGTTATCGAATATACCTCTGTCAAGCACAAATGCCTGATCGTATGCGGTGGATGAGGTTATATCAAAATTATATCCTTGGGAACGGTACCATTCGGTGTATATGCGGTTTAAAGCAAGAGAGACCTGGGCAATAATATTTGCACGGAGCGAAGGGTCGGGCCAGGTGGGATATATTTCGCTTGACGCTACGTTTTTAATATAATCAATAAAAGGCACGGTTACGTTTTCCGCACCGGAATTGGGTGTGCCCAAATGAACGGTAATGGTTTCCGGCACGGTGGGATACCTTATTTCCGGCTCATAGGTTGCGGCGGTAACGGAAGGGTTTGCAGTCATCCCGCCGATATACCTTTCGTGCTCGGGAATGACTGTCCTTTTTTCGCTCATTTCGGGAAATTCCTCGGGAGTAGGCATTTCGATATCTTGAACCGTTATGGATTCGGGAAATATCTGCTCGCCCAACACGGTAACCGGCACGTATCCTTCTGCGGTAACGCGGACGCTGAACACCGAATACGGTCTTAAGGGAGATGAAGGATCGTATCCCGATTCTTTCGGCGGAGTGGGCAGAGTAAAACGGGCTTCTCCCATGGAATCTGTCCGCCCCGTATAGGCACGGTTATCCCCAATAACCGCAATAGATGCGTTTTGAATCGGGTCCCCTTGGCTGTTGTGTATCTTTAGCAGTAATTCTCCTGTTGATGGCATATAGAAACCTCCTTTTATAAGCATTTTATTTATGTTTTTTTGATTTTGTGAAGCAATAGTATTGACAAAAAGCGCTACATTTTGATATAATAATATGGTTTTGTTTGAAAATTACAGAAAAGAAGGTCATATTTTGGTAAGAAAAGATCTGAGAAACATTGCAATTATCGCTCACGTTGACCACGGTAAGACAACTATGGTTGACGAAATGCTTAAGTTTGGCGGTCTGTTCCGTGAAAACCAAGAGCTGCAGGAGCGTATGATGGATAACAACGCGCTGGAACGTGAGCGCGGTATTACCATTCTTGCAAAGAATACGTCTACCTATTACAAGGACGTAAAGATAAATATTATAGACACTCCCGGCCATGCTGACTTTGGCGGCGAGGTTGAGCGTATACTTAAAATGGTTGACGGCGTACTTTTGCTTGTTGACGCAGCGGAAGGCCCTATGCCCCAGACAAGATTCGTTTTGCAAAAGGCAATAGAGCTTAACCACAAGATAATCGTGGTTATAAACAAGATCGACAGACCCGACGCACGTGTTTACGAAGTGCCCGACGAGGTGCTTGAACTGCTTTTGGATCTTAACGCTTCTTCCGAACAGTTGGATTCTCCCGTTGTATTCTGCTCCGGCAGAACGGGTATCGCTTCTATGTCTCCCGACCATCCGGGTACCGACCTTGCTCCCCTTTTTGATTGCATTCTGGAGCATATTCCCGCACCCGAGGGAGATGACGAAGGCGAAGCACAGATGCTGGTTTCCGCTGTTGACTACAACGATTACGTTGGTAAGATCGGTATCGGCAGAATTGAAAGAGGCAGTCTTAAATTAAAGCAGGAAGTTCTCTTGTGCGATTACCACGACGAAAGCCTTAAAAAGAAAAACCGTATTACCGCTATGTATCAGATCGACGGATTGGCACGTGTTCCTGCGGAAACCGCTACCGTTGGTGATATAGTTTGTATTTCCGGTATAGAAGATATCAATATCGGTAACACCATTTGCTCCAACGTAGGTGCGGATCCCCTGCCCTTTGTTAAGATCGGCGAGCCTACTATGGAAATGACCTTCTCTGTTAACAACTCTCCTTTTGCCGGAAGAGAAGGTAAATACGTTACCACAAGACATATACGTGATTACCTCTTTAAAGAGGCTATGAAGGATATGTCTCTGAAGGTTTGCGAAACCGATTCGGCGGATAGCTATAACGTACGCGGCAGAGGTGAAATGCACCTTTCTATCCTTATGGAGAATATGCGCAGAGC
>JAGCNA010000005.1 GCA_017646185.1 Clostridia bacterium | reverse complement strand
GGTAATAGGTCTTATAATACTGTCCACGTTTTTGCCTCCGTGATTTTGGTTTGATCTATTATATCACAACCCCGCCCGTTAAGGAATACTGTTTTTAAAAATTTGTTGCAATTTTCACAACCTTGTGTTATACTTTGTGTAGCATATAACAATAGGGAGGACACAAGAGTATGAAACTTTCATTTGCAGTTAAATCAATAATAACCACTGCAGTCGCCCTCGTGGGAATGGCGCTTTTTTTCATAGGAGCAGCTCTTTCTGCTGATATTATGATATTTGTGGGGGTTGGAATAATTATGCTTGCTATAATTTTCAGCTTTATTTTCAACCGCTGTCCTTTCTGCGGCATATATTTGGGGAGTGGCTACGGCTTTTTTATTAAATATTGCCCCTATTGCGGCGAAAAACTGGATGATTAAATTTAAAAAGAGCAAGAGTAAAAGAAAAACTTTTATTCTTGCTCTTGTTTTGTGTTAAATATTTATTTTATATCCTTTTTCGTGTATACCGTGTAAGCGGTAACAAGTCCTGCGGCGGCAAAGATCAAACCAACCCACATATATTTAATATCCAAAGCGCCGTTTTTAATAATATATCCGCTGTCCGTATAGCCGTAGGGGGTGATATATTTAAGGAATTTTAATTCTTCTGTCAGATTGGAGATAATATTCATAAAATAAAATACCACAACCGTGCCCAATCCTATTGCGAATCCCCCTTTGCGCAAAAACGCAGACAATCCGAAGCATATAAACGCCACTTCCGCTTCAAGCAAAAAGTATGCCAGAAAGATAAGCGCCATTTTTCCCCATTCGGCAGTTTCTCCGATAATAGCCGAAGCAATGCAGGAAACCGCCATAACCGATACGTTCAGCACAATTATCTGTGCAATTACGGCAAACAGCTTTTCCGTAATAATTCTTTTGCGGGAAACGGGGTGGGTAAGCAAAAATTCCGCGGTTTTGTTTTTTTCCTCTTTTGCCAGAACGCTTACCGCCGTTATTGCGGCAAAGAAAGGCCCGCCCAGACCTAACACGTTTCCGCATTCCACGCCGAAATATCCCATAAACTCGCCAAAATTTATTTGGTCCATTCCAAAAGCATCGGAAAACGCGCCCATATTTGCAAACATATCCGAAAAATCGCCCATCTGTGCAGACATTTCGGGATATATCATTATGCTTACACCCAGCATAAAGGCAATAACCGCCGACCATATAATGAGAGATAATTTGTTTTGCTTTAATTCGTGTAAAAGAACGGTCATTTGCTTTCCTCCTTTACGTAGTAGTGCATAAACACCTCGTCCAGATCGGGGTCGGTTATGTTTATATCCTCAAAGGAAGCAGTGGCAAGTATTTTTACAAGCTCATCCGTACGTCCGCCGTACAAAAAGCTAACGGTATCGTTTTGGGTCTTTATATCCCGTATGTCCTTGATCTCGGGCATATTTTTAACCCCGCGCAGGGATATGCGCTTAACTCCCGTGTTGCCAAGGCTTGCCACCGTGTCCGAAACCAAAAGCCTGCCTTCCCGAATTATCGCCGCATTTTTGCAATAACGGCTTACCTCGGATAACACGTGGGAGGATAAAAATATCGTTGCGCCATCTGCGTTTCTTTCCTGCAGTATGGTGTAAAACTCTCGTTGCATCAACGGGTCAAGACCGCTTGTGGGCTCGTCAAGTATATACAAATCGGGCTTGTGCTGTAAAGCGCAGACTATTCCCACCTTTTTTCTGTTTCCCAAGGAAAGCTGTGAAATACGCTTTTCTGCGTCCAGATCAAGCCTTTCGCAAAGGATTTTTGCCTCTTTTTCGCAGTTTTGTTTTCTTAATTTTGAGGAAAGGTCAAGCATTTCTTTAACCCGCATATTTCCGTAAAAGCCGAATTCGGAGGGCAGATATCCCACCGACGCAAGTATTTCGGTTTTATCCTTTTGAATATCCTTTCCGAAAATCTCCGCTTTGCCGGAGGTAGGGGATATAAGTCCCAAAAGAGCACGTATGGTGGTGCTTTTACCCGCCCCGTTGGGGCCGATAAAGCCGTAAAAATCGCCTTTTTCAACTGCAAGGTCAACGTCGATAATTCCACGGGAAGCGCCGTAATATTTGGTTAAAGCTGTGGTTTTAATGGCTTTCATATTTAATCTCCGCAAAAAAGATTCAGTTTTTCATATATCTTTTCGGTTTCCACCTTGTCTTTTCCCGTAATGATAAGCGTTTTTTCGCCGGAGCGCACCACTACGCCGTAATCGCATTTTGTGTAAGCGTACAGGGTGTATTTTCCGTAAGTG
>JAGCNA010000090.1 GCA_017646185.1 Clostridia bacterium | reverse complement strand
ATCTCCTTTCTGTTTAAAGTGTACTATCCGTACTAACACAGTTAGGGTACCACAAAGCGCGGGGTTTGTCAATAGGGAAATTGTTATTTATCTGTGAATGGGGCGGCGCTCCGCCCCCAAATGTTGACAAAATCAAGCTTTTATTATATAATGTAGAAAGACCCGAATATATGACAGACAAAGAAGGATATATATGAAGAAAAAAATACCGGCGTTTTTGCTGGGGGTTCTCACGCTGTTCACAGCCTTTGCCTCCTCCTGCGAACCGGAAACGCCCCCTCAGGAAAGCACCCCGCAGGAATCCGTGGGCGGCGGTGTTGTCACCAACCCCACCTATACTTATAACGATTATTTAGAGGAAGCTCCCTCCACTTGGAGCCCCTTTAACTGGAAGACCGACGAGGATAAATACATACTTTCCCTTACCCAGATGGGACTTTACGATTTTGTTTTGAACGAAAGCGGCGAAGGCTACGAGCTGGTGTGGGAAATGGCGGCTTCCGACCCTGTGGACGTTACGGAGCAGTACGCTAAGAGCGGAAAATGGCCTATCCCCGCAAACGCAACGGCGGGTTATGCATACAAGATCGCCCTCAATTCCGCCGCCCGCTGGGAAGACGGCACCCCCATCAACGCAGATACATATCTTTATTCCATGCAACAGCTTTTGGATAGCGGCAACAAAAATTACCGTGCGTCCGATTACACCACAGGCACCCTTGCTGTTATAAACGGCTATGAATATTATAATAACGATAAAGCGGGCAAGCCCATTTACCGTGATAATATGGTAAACGGAGAATACGTCCACCCCTTTGACACTTGGGAAGAGGGGGAAAACGGGGTATACACCGCCTCCGGCAAGCCTATTGTATTTACCTTGGACAGCCCCTTAACAAGTCTTAACGGATATTCCATACAGGGCTGGTACGAAGAATCCGGCAAAAAGGATTTTGCTTCCTGTATCGAAGGCTTGCGTGAATTGGCGGATGAAAACGGTTACGTTCCCGTTACGGACGAAAGTATCGCTTTGCTCTTTTCCTTTACGGGAAGCGTGCATTGGGGTTATGAAGCCAGAAAGCATCTCGCCGCCTACGTATATTACGGGGACGGGGAATACACCTCTGTGGAATGGTCAAAGGTGGGATTTTTAAAAACGGGGGATTACGAAATAACCCTGATTCTTAAAAACCCTGTGGATCCTTTTTTGGTAAAATACAACCTTACCACCAATTTTATTGTTAAAAAAGACCTTTACGAGCAGGATAAATCAGCCTATGCCACAAGCACTCAAAGCTATATGTCCTACGGGCCTTATAAGCTGGTAACCTATGCCGCAGGCAAGGTTATGGTGCTTGAGCGCAACGAAGGCTGGTACGGCTATTCCGACGGCAAGCACAATGACCAGTTTGCCGCCACCACCGTAAACTGCGCCGTTATAACCGACCATACGCAGGCGCTCGGGGATTTTATTGCGGGTAAGCTGGACAGAGTTTCTCTTTCCCCCGCAGATATGGAAAAATACAAAGATTCCAAGTTTATTCTGTATACACCTCAGGATTTCACCTCCAAGCTTTCTTTTAACGGGGATATAGACGCCCTTAAAAAGAGAGAAACCGAAGGGGTAAACAAATCCATTTTGGCGTACAAGGATTTCCGCAAGGCAATATCTCTTGCCATAAACAGAGAGGAGTTTTGCGCTTCCTGCACCGCCACCCACGAAGCGGGCTACGGGCTTTATAACTATATGTACGTTTGCAACCCCGAAACGGGTGCGCTTTACCGTGAAAGCGCCGCCGCAAAGGATGCTTTGTGTAAATTTTACGGGGTAAACAACGTGGCGGAAATAACGGGCTATGACCCCGATACGGCAAAAGAGCTGTTTGAATCGGCTTACAAGAGCTGTCTTAATGACGAAAATATTTCCGAAACGGATAATATCGTGCTGGAGCTTTCCGTCGCCCGTGACGATGAAGCAAACAGAAACGTGGTTGCCTTTATAAACACCGCCGTGCAGGAGGCGGCGTTGGGCACTTCGCTGGAGGGCAGAATAAGCATAGTTTTAAAAGCAGACAGCAAGTTTTATGATAACTGCAAGCGGGGCCTTACGGATATTATAATTTCCACTTGGGGCGGCAACGCTATGGACCCCTTCTCTCTTATGGAGTGTTATTGCGTAAACGATAAGCATTATGAATACGGCTTTGACGGAGAAAAGGAATTTTTAACCGTAACTATAGAGGAAGAGGAGATCACCAAAACCTTTACCGATTGGTATATCGCTCTTTCCGCAGGTGAATACGCATCCGCACCCCTGCAGACCAGAATAAACATCCTTGCGGAATTGGAAAAAGGCATACTGGAGCAGTGCTTTACCACACCTCTGTATTACCGTATTTCCGCGTCCCTTAACGGCAGAAAAACAGAAAACGCCACACAGACCTACGTTCAGAATATCGGCTTCGGCGGTATGCGCTATATGAAGTTTGTGTATAATGATGAGGAGTGGAGTGTGTATGTATCGGAAAGCGACATTAGCTTCAATTATTGAAACTGTCTAAACTTCGCAGATCGAAACGCAAAGGGTGTTGAAAAGTTTTGCTGCAGTCAGTTTCCAAATGTAGGGCGGATGGCTTGCCCGGGGTCCCCAAAAAATGCGGTAGCATTTTTCGGGGCGCCCCTTGCCTCCGCCGTTTTAATCACTAAATAAGGTAAAAATTCCGTAGAAGTAAAAACATCTACGGAATTTTCTTTTTATTTTGCGTTTCTAAACGCTTTTACGCGGTAGGCAGTAGGTTACTACAGCTCTACGCGCGTAAAAGACGTTTTCTACAGCGTTTTGCCATCGCCTTGTCCCTGCAGACTTTGAGTTCTACAGACGTCAGATTTCGAAAACGATTATACGGTTTTTTGCCCGTGGCAAAAAACTACCGAAACGTTGCGTAGCAACACATCACACGCCGAAGGCGTGCATCACAGACGAAGTCTGCATCACGCACGCAGTGCGCATCACGTAGCCTGGGGTGGCTCACCGTTCATAGTTCATAGTTTTTACTTCAGCAATGCTTCTGTTAATTCCTTTACTCCGTGGGCGATATAGTCTGCGCCGGCTTGTTCGTGCTCGCCTTCCTCTGCGCAATCCATATACACGCCGAAGCAGGCGATACCCACCTTGTGGGCGCCTTCGGTATCGTACTTTCTGTCGCCGATAAGGAGCACCTCGCTTTTATCGGGGGAACCGAATCTGCGTATGGCTTCTTCCACCACCTGATGCTTGTGGGCGCGGCTGTCCCCGAAGGTGGCACCGGTTATTTTATCAAAATACTTTGCAATATCAAAATGCTCAAGTATCTTTGCCGCATATTCCTCGGGCTTGGAGGTGGCAGTACCCAGCAGTACGCCGCTTTCCTTCAACGCCTTAAGCAATTCGGGAATACCGTCAAAAACGTGGCCTTCATAAAGTCCCGTAACCGAATATCTCTCGCGGTAAAAAGCAAGCGCCTGCTCGCTTTCCTCGGTAGACATTCCGCTGAAGTTCACAAAGGAATATTTAAGGGGAGGCCCCATATATTTTTTAAGCGTTTCCTTATCGGGAACGGGATACCCTAATTTTTCGTGGGCGTAGCACACGCAGTTAAACACGCCTGCGTCGGTGTTTACCATCATTCCGTCCAGATCAAAAAGTATATACTTGTATTTTTTCATTTCACAGCATCTGCCACAAGCTCGGCAAGGAGCTTGTGCCCTTCCTTGTTGGGGTGGGGGTCAACGTTGCTTCCGTCGGGCAGAGCGTTTATAAGGTTTCCTTCGTATTCCTTAAAGGGTGTATATACCTCGCATACGGTATATCCGTTTGCTTCCGCACCGTTTTCGATCACGTCGTTAAGCGCGATAACACTGCTGGCGGAAACCGCCGCAAAGGAAAGGGTAAAACCGTTTTGCTCTACCTTGAATTCGGTAAAATCTCTGTAAGGATTGTACACCGTCTGGAATATTATCTTTGCGTCTGCGTTAACTTCTCTCAACGCTTGTATGATCCGGGGAAGCTCGGTCTTGAATCTGTCAATCCCCTGAGCAACCACGTTCATAACGTCGGTAACGTCAAGGGTTTCGGTTGCGGTGCCGTTTTGCAGGTCTTCAAAATAGGGTATAAGGGCATCTGCCGCCTTAAGCACGTTGTTTGCGCCGATGGATAAAACTATAACCGTGGCGTCCTTCAGGTGTTCGCAGTTGCCTTCTGCCAAAAGCTCAAGCAGGTCCTTGCCGTCATCGCCGGAAACGGCGTAGTTATACACGGTACAGCCGTATTCTGCGGCAATAAGAGATGAATATCTCTCGTTTTCCTCGTCGGCAAGCCCGTATCCCGCCGCAATGGAATCTCCGAAGAAAACCACCACGTCATCGGCAGTAAGCCCCGTGCTTTCCAAAACCGCGCTTTCCTCCTTGCTTTGCTCGGAGGGTTCGTCTGGCAGGGAAACCTCGTTAATATCCACGCTCGTGTTTATTTCCAGCTCACAGCCGAACAAAGCGGAGCAAAGGATAAAGCACAAAGCAAAAAGCAAAAGCTTTTTCATATAACGCCCTCCGCCTTTAAAATACCGTCTATATAATCTTTAATTTCAAATTCCGTCTTTTTGGTTTTAAAGAAATCCTTTTCGCATTCGTATGCGCCGCCGTTGGTGTTTCTGTTTTTGCCCCAATGCATAGAGCAAAGATATTTTCCGTTTCCTCTGCATTCAAATCCGTAAGGGGAGGAATAACAGAACTTTTCTTCTGCCTTGGTCAGATTTACGTCGGTTTTAAAAAGAGTTTCCTTGGGCTGGTATTTTTCGCTTCCCCCGTAGGTGGAAAACCAAAATTCACCGGTGGTGCGGTCATAATCCAGATTCTGTATGCCAAACACGGTGTTGCCCGTATTTATGTGATATTCGGTTTCGTAAACCCCGTCAAGGGTAAAGCGCATGATAATGTTGTTTTCGTATTTTTCACCGGTGTCCAGAGCGCAGGCAACAAACATACGCCATTCCTCGGTGCCGGGAATTTTGCCAATGGCAACTCCGTCTATACCCTGAAATCCTCTTGTATCCGCGTCCGTACCCTTAAGGGATTTGTAATAATCGCAGATATCCAAGTTTATAATATTTACGGTTTCCAGAGTTTCCGCATCAAAAACGTATATTTTAAATGAAGTCCAATCATTCCATGCGTGGTCGGGAAGGCAGTTGCCCATATAGGAAGCGTAAAGCTTTCCGTCGTGGTAATCAATATCACCCAAATGTCCGCCAAAGATAGGGACACAGCGCTTAACCGTGCTCTCGTGGGTGGTTTTCACCAGCGTGTCCGTAAAGGACCAGTAAATGTACTTATCGTCTGTAGTAAAGCCCTGCATGTGTTGGTTCTGATGTAAGACTTCTGCATATCTCATTTAATAATCACCTCGAAAAGATTATATAATAATAAAGTGTAAATGTCAATCACCCCAAGATACCTTGCGGAATCTTGGGGTGTTTGTTACGCCAGTGTATTTCCGTGGGCATCCACAAAGTTTCTGTTGGCAACTATCTTTATAGCTTCAACCAATGCCCAGATAGAGTTTGCTATTGCCAAAGGAACTCCGGTTACCCAGCCCACATAGGGTATCCACGCCAAGGAAACACCGAGCACATACATTACTATGTGCATAATTCCTTTTGTTTTAAAACCGAGATAAAAAGAGTGTATGCCCACACCGCCCAATAAGAACGCAAATACAGCGGCTCTGGCACGTGATTTCTGTTGCATTATATATTACTCCTTTAAATATAGATCTTGTAAAAAGTATACATCTTTTGTGGTTTTTTGTCAAGATTACATAAATATATTCTGTATACTTCCCCAAAGCAGACCGCACATAGCGGAAAGCAGCAGTATATAGTGGGGTTTTGCTTTTTTATAAACCAAAAACAGACACAGACCTAAAGTTATTACGGAAAACAGCATTTCAAATGTCAAAAAGTTGCCAACCGAAAATCCCACGGGCAAAAAGACCTCTGCCGCAAAAGATATCATAGCCGCGGCAATAAGGGCAATGGCAGCGGGACGCAACCCGCGCATCGCTCCCGCAACGTAGGAGTTCACAATAAACTTTTTGTAAAACCGCGCTATTATCATTATAACTATCAGGGAAGGAAGTACCACGCCTGCGGTTGCCATAAACGCACCGGGAAGTCCCGCCACGTTAAATCCCACGTAGGTAGCCATGTTTATGGCAATGGGGCCGGGGGTGCTTTCGCTTATGGCTATAAAATCCAAAACCTCCTGCATTTCCATCCAGCCGTTGGCGGTAACCTGCTCTTTTACAAGCTCAACCATAGCGTATCCGCCGCCGAATGTGCAGGCGCCGATCTTAAAGAAGGTCCATAAAAGATATAAAAGCTCTGTCATTTTTTAGCCCTCCTCAAAGAAACCAGCACACTGCCAACGCCTATAAGTCCTGCGGAAATAATAACGGGAATGGTGCCTGCACCAAACACCGCCACCGCACAAAAAGCAAGGGCAAACATAACGTAAAAGAAAGCATCCTTTTTGCAGGAGGAAAACATTTTTAAAAACGCCTTGAGTATAAGAGCGATAACGCCTATGCGTACTCCCGTAAACATATAGTTTATGGCTTCTATGCTCTTGAAGAAATCAAAAAACGCCGCAATAAACAGCATTATAATAAAGGGCGGAACAACCGTGCCCAGCGTGGCAACAACGCTTCCCAAAACCCCTGCCGCACGGTAACCCACAAAGGTTGCGGTGTTTATGGCAATGGGGCCGGGGGTGCTTTCTGCCACGGTAACTATATCCAGCATTTCTTCATCGGTTATCCATTTCTTTTTATCCACCGTTTCGGCAGAAATAAAGCTTATCATAGCCGCGCCGCCGCCGAAGGTCAAAGCGCCGATCTTGAAAAAAGACCAGAAAAGCTGTAAACAAGCGCCAAGCTTATTACTTTTTTCACTCATATCAAAAACCTCTCCTTTAGTACAGTATGATACTATTTTATTAAGAAAAAGTCAAGAACAGCCGCTCGGTTAAAAGATGTGCGTTTAAAATTTTTTAAAATTTACTTAAATCTATTGACACATTTCGTCAAAAGTAGTATTATTAGCGTAATAACCGAATAGAGCTATATGAAATCAGCAGGAGATAAGGCAGTAAGCCTTTCCAAAGGGGTAATACTCTCGGGTGTCTTTAAGACGAAGACTGTTGACGGATAGCAATCTGGAGAAGTTCGCTAAGAGCGAATGCCGAAGGGGCAAAGGGTTTAAACCATAATCTCTCAGGCAAAAGGACAGATCAATTAACCGTACGGAATATCCGTATTTGGTGTTTTCGGAAGTGCAAAAGCATTTTCGGGGCACTGTATGTCGCTTTCTCTTTTTCACCGCTATCCGAAAGGTTGGCGGTGAATTTTTTTCGGGGCCCCCGAAAAGCCTAAGGCTTTTTGGGGTGATTGTCGGAGCCCCCGAAAAGCCGCCGGGCTTTTGGGGGTGATTGTTTTTAGAATAGGTTATTCGGTAAAAAATATTTTGGAGGTTCATTTTTATGGACAAATTCTTAAAAGCGGTAGAAAGCGTAAACGGCGAAATAAACAGTGTCGTATGGGGCGCTTTCGGTCTGCTTCTTCTCATCGGCACAGGCATTATCGTTACAGTGCTCACCAAGTTTTTCCAGGTTTCTCACGTAGGACTCTGGTTCAAGCATACTCTGGGCAGTATGTTCAAAAAAGACGTTATTAAGCACAGCAAGGAAAAAGGCGTTATATCTCCTTTCCAGGCTCTTTGTACTGCACTTGCCGCAACGGTAGGTACCGGTAATATCGCAGGTGTTGCCGCCGCTATATGCGTTGGCGGCGCAGGCTCCGTGTTCTGGATGTGGGTAGCCGCATTCTTTGGTATGATGACCAACTATGCGGAAAACGTTTTGGGTATTTTTTACCGCAGAAAGAACGAAAACGACGAATGGGCAGGCGGTGCTATGTACTATCTTGCCGACGGTCTGGGCAAAAAGCGCGGTATGAAGTACGTGGGCAAGGGTCTTGCAATCCTTTTCTGTATCTTCACAATGCTTGCTTCTTTCGGTATCGGAAGCATGGGTCAGGTAAACAAAATAGTTACCAACGTTGCGCAGGCATTTGACGTTTCTTCTCTTTCCTCTGTAGAAGTGTTCAGCGGAGTTTCTCTTTACAATATCATTCTCGGCGCTGTTATAATGGTGCTTACCGCCCTTATCACTCTCGGCGGATTAAAGAGAATCGCCTCCGTTGCAGAAAAGATCGTACCCTTTATGGTAGTGCTTTTCGTTTTGGGAAGCCTTGCGGTTATCTGCGTAAACTATGCAAACATTTTCCCCGCATTCAAGGCAATCTTCGTTAATGCGTTCAAGCCCGAAGCATTTGTGGGCGGCGGTATCGGCGCTATCGTAAGCAAGGTTGTTACTCAGGGCTTCAAGCGCGGTGTGTTCTCCAACGAAGCAGGCTTGGGTTCCTCCGTTATGGTTCACTCAAATTCAAACGTTAAAGAACCCGTTAAGCAGGGTATGTGGGGTATCTTCGAAGTGTTCGCAGATACTATGATAGTATGCACCATGACCGCCCTTGTTGTACTTACCGCAGGCGGACTTGAAGGCGGCGTATTCAATGTTATCACCGGCGAAATCGCAGGTGGATATACCGATGCAACGCTTGTTGGCGGTGCGTTCAACTCGGTATTCTCTTGGGGCAATATCGGCGAAAAGTTTATCGCCATCACCATGTTCCTTTTTGCGTTCACCACCATTCTCGGCTGGTCTCATTACGGCTCAAAGGCTTGGGAATATCTCTTCGGCGCAAAGACCACCTTTATCTTCCGTATTATCCACGTTATCACCGTTATCTTCGGCGCAGTGCTCACCTCCTCTCTCGCGTGGGATATTTCCGATACGTTTAACGGACTTATGATGATCCCCAACCTTATCGGCGTTCTTGCCCTTTCTCCTCTGGTTGTAAAGATTACAAACAACTATTTAAAGAGAACAAAGAAGGGCGAAAATATCGAGCCTATGTATAATTTCGACCCCGAAGTT
>JAGCNA010000089.1 GCA_017646185.1 Clostridia bacterium | reverse complement strand
TTTTTCATTTTTCCCGTTTCCGTAACTCCGTTTCCGCACACCCCTGCACGCCCGTAGGGAATGGGTATGTATCCCCGACGAATACTGTCGTCATAAGAATATACCGACCCTTTGCAAAGTAAAAACACACACTCCTCAAATTCCGCCTTCGTAACCGTTAATGCTTTTTCAATACGGCATATTCTGCCGCTTTCATCGGGAAACAGATTTTTTCCTCCCGCAAAAACGTTAAAAATACCATTTTTACGAAGCCGTATTTCATCGGTTATCTTTTTGGTTTCGTTTGGCATATTTTCTGTGGCTCTTTTCAGTCTTGGAGGCAGAAAAGCCGTTATGCGGCGTAAATTTTCCACAGCTTGTTAACGGCAAAATATACTGCGGCGGCTATACTTAAATAGGTAAGCGTTACACAGACCGCCTGAGGGTAGATTCCCAAAGCATATTCCTTTATTCCCATTGCGGCAATTCCTCCGAGGGCACAGCATATAAGGGGAAGAATAATTCCTTTAAACAGCTTGGGTGCGCTTTTTGCTTTTTTCTTCATACGGTAAGCGCACATTGCGTAGGAAAATACGTTGGATACCACCAAAAGCCATAAATATCCCTCCGCACCCGTACGGGATAATATGGTAAGCACCGCAATAATTCTTAAAGCGGAGTTTATAAGCCCCGTCATAAATGTCCACATTTGCTCTCCGATACTTTTAAGCATACCGTCGGTAATGGTTTCTATATACATCATAGGAGTTACCGCCGCCAGAATACGTATTGCCCGTGCGGCTTCGTCGGTGCGGTAAAATGCAAGTGAAAACGTATCGGGAAACAAAAAGAAAAGTCCCCCTGCGCAGATCGAAAACATCCAGCCGTAGGTTAGTATTTTTGATGTCCGCTCCTTTAACGCATCCTTGTTTTTAAGGGCTTTAAGGCGGGATATCTCGGGCACCGTTACGGAAATAAGTGCGGATAAAAAGGAAAAGGGAAAAAACAGCAAAGGTATTGCCATACCCCGTATAATTCCGAAATCGGAAAGTGCGCTTTCCCGGTTTCCGCCGTAAAGCATAAGCATTTTTGGTATAAGCACGCTTTCGCAGGTATGTAAAATCCCCGTGGTGCAGGCGCTTGCGGCAATGGGAAAGCAGACGGAGCGTATGTCTTTATCAAATTCCCTTTTGAATTCCGTAGGCAAAGGGGATTTTTCCTTTTTAAAAGCGTACATCGCCCAAAGTATTAAGGTTGAGCATATTTCCCCCAGAGTAATTCCCAAAACCGTTCCCACGCAAAGGGAAACGGGGTCGCTTTTTCCCCTCATAAAGGTGCCCAGCAGTATTATCGTAACGGATATTTTTATGCTTTGCTCAAGTAACGAGGCGATAGAGGGCTTTAACGGCTGTGTTACCGCAAAAAACCATCCTTTATAGCAGGCGGCAACAGCCATAAACGGCATAGAGAGGGAAAGTATCCGCAAGGGCAGGGCGGTGTATACGTCCCCAATAAACCGCACGGCGGTAATGTCCGCCCCAAAAAACATTATTATTCCCGCAGGCACGCTTATAAATAAGGAAAGCCGTATGGCTCTGCGAAGCAAAAGGGTCGCACCGCTTTTTCCGTCGGTTATAAGCTTTTCGGAAGCAAGGCCCGAAACGGTTACCGTAAGTCCCGCCGTGGCAAAGGTGGTAAATAATCCGTATACCGACATTATGAGCTGGTAAAGACCCATTCCCTCGGTGCCGATACGGGCGGTAAGGTAAAGGCGGAACAGCATACCGAAAAATTTAACGGCAAGAGAAAAGGCGGTGATCGCCAAAGCGCTTTGCAAAAGACTGTTTTTTCTGTGCAATGGGATTTGCCCCCTTTCGTTAACAAATATTATGCGTTAGTTTACAATTTAATTCTTGAAATACGGGGCGGTTTGTAGTATAATCCCCTTTAACTACCAAAAGGAGCCGAATATATGAAGAAAATCTTTGCAATTATTATCACCCTTTTTCTGTTGACCGCCGTACTCGCTCTGCCCGTATACGCATATACGCTGGATGACGGTGCAGGCAACGTAACGGAAAACGGTACAGACCCTACAGAAAAATTGGAAGTAGAGGGTGATTATATAAATCTCACCGGCGGTGCTCATAATTTAAGAGGAAGCATTGGCGGAGATTTGCTTGGATTTTTCACCTCCCTCACCGTAAAAGATGCGGTTATCGGAGGCAGTATGCGCTTTGTTTCCTTTGAAACCGCTTTGGATGACGTTACCTGCCGTAACCTTACCTTTGCGGGAACGGATACGAATATCGGTAAAAACGTAAAAGCAAACGCTATATATGCATACACCGGCGGTACCTTTGTTTTTGAAGGAAGCTGTGATACCCTTGTGGTTTACGCTCAGAAGGTGGTTATAAAGGGTACCATTAACGATAACGCAGAAATTCATTCGGATGACGTAAGCTTTGCTTCGGATTGCACGATCAATAACGTGACGGTAAATTCCGTTTCCGCGCCTTATCGTAACGATACCGATGGATATTCCGATGCGATGGGTTATTTTGATTCTCTTACCTGGAATAAAGTAAACGTGTGGAGAGATACTCTTGTAAAACTCCCCTCCGTTATCATATATGCTCTTACCGGCGCGCTTATAATACAGTTTATCTTCGGCAAGCATACCCGCCGCACCGCAGAGGTGTTTAAGGCACATCCCGTACGTTTTTCCTTTTCCGGTGTGCTGTATCTTATTTCCATACCCGGCTTGGCAGCATTTATGTTTATGCTCAGTATGGAAATAGCCTCGGCTTTACTGTTTTTGTATATGGCGCTTATCAGTGTTTCCCAGCTTTTTGCAGGCAGTGTACTGGGCGCCCGTTTGTTCCCCACAATGAACCGCTTCCTTTCTGCGGTTATCGCAACTACAACACTTGCAATAATCTGTGCTCTGCCTTACGTTGGCGGAGTGGCAACCATAGCGTCTTTGGTTATTGCGTTCGGCTTCTTTTCCGTTTCCGTATTCTCAAGAAAAGCGGATAAAAAAGAGCCTGCTTCGGAAACAAACGCATAATCACCTCAACAATCACCCCAAGAATCAACCCAATAAAAATAAGGCACGACTTTTTGTCGTGCCTTTTTAATATGCTTTTTATTTTACCGTGTTGGTAATGATCTTTTTAATAATTTCTGCGGTTTTTTCCATATCCTCTGCGCAGGCAAATTCAAATCTGCCGTGGAAGTTTCCCCCGCCGGTACAGATGTTAGGGCAGGGCAGACCTTCAAAGGAAAGCCGTGCGCCGTCGGTACCGCCTCGTATAGCGATGATCTCCGGTTCAACGCCGCACTCCCGCATTGCCTTTTCCGCATCCTCAATAATATGGAAATGGGGAAGTATCATTTCTTTCATATTGCGGTAGCTGTCGGTAATATCCACCTTTACGGAATTTTCGTATTTTACGTTCATATATTCCGCCGCCGCTGTCATAACCGCTTTTTTCTGTTCAAGCTTTTGGGCGTCGTGATCGCGGATAATAAAATCCATCACCGTCTTTTCCACGTCGCCGCGGATATCGTTAAGATGAATAAATCCTTCGTAGCCTTCGGTGTTTTCGGGTCTGTCAAAAACGGGAAGCATGGAATGGTATTCCATTGCCAGCAAAACAGAATTTATCATTTTGCCCTTTGCGCTTCCGGGGTGAATATTTCTGCCCGAAACCGTTACCGTGGCGTGGGAAGCGTTAAAGCATTCGTATTCTATCTCGCCCAGCGCACCGCCGTCCACGGTGTACGCCCAATCTGCACCGAATCCCTTTACGTCAAAAAGGTCTGCCCCTGCGCCTATCTCCTCGTCGGGCGTAAAGGCAATTCTTATCTTGCCGTGCTCTTCGCCGCTTGAAATCAGCATTTCCACAGCGGTAAGAATATCTGCAATTCCCGCTTTATCGTCTGCTCCCAAAAGGGTGTTTCCGTCGGTTACAATAAGGGTCTTTCCCTTGTAGCCTTCAAGGAAGGGGAATTCGGATATCTTCATAACCGTATCCTCATTAAGGGGAATATCCTTTCCGTCGAAGTCTTGTATAACACGGGGGTTAACGGGGTAATCCGGCGCGTCGGGAGAAGTGTCCAGATGAGCGATAAATCCAATAACGGGCAGGTCTTTTTCGGTGTTTGCTTCCAGAGTTGCGTAAACGTAGCAGTTTTTATCCACGGTTACGTCGGTAAGTCCCATTTCCTTCATCTCGTCCGCAAGATAATTTGCCAAAGCAAACTGCTTTTCGGTGGAAGGGCAGGTGTTTGCTCTTTCATCGGAAGCGGTGGGGAAGGTAACGTATTTAAGTAATCTTTCGTATGCTTTCATTTTTTACTCCTTTACGGTATAAGAACCGAGATATATCCGTTTGATTCGTATATAGTCGTTTGCATCAATTTCGCCGTTTTGGTTAAGGTCTGCCACTGCTCTTTGTGTCATATTCGAATTGTACGTTCCCAAAACCATTCGTCTGCATATAAGGTAATCCGAAGTGTCCACTTTGCCGTTACCGTTTATGTCACCGATAACATCGGTTTTTGAATATTTGCTTTGAATAAAATCTCCCAGCGCCGTTGCGTACAGGGTGTATCCCTTTGTGTTGGGGTGGGTTCCGTCGGTATTTATAAGGGAATAAAGGTCTTTGCCTTCAAATTCTGCCGCAAGGTCAAAATAATATACTCCGTATTCCTTGGCAACCTCCGCCATTATATCCGTATATTTGGAAACAAGTGCGTTTATACCCCCGTCTTTTATATAATCCTCACCGGGGTGCAAAGGATTTGCGTTAAAATATTCTTCTATAACCAAATTGGGGGAAAACAAAATAACGTCGCTTCCCGCAGCCTTAAGTGAGTTAACATAATACACAAGGTTTTCTCTGTATCTTTCCAAAGAAACGCGGGATGCTTTTCTGTCTATCTTCACCGCATCGTTGTATGCAAAGCAAATAAGGGTTATATCGGGATTTTTCGCCAGCACGTCTGTTTTAAATCTTTCCAACGAAGTTTCGGTAGTGGTGCCTCCTACTCCTGCGTTAATAAAGGAAGCGCCGAAACGGGCAGAAAGCTGTTTTTCCCAAACACCGTTTGCGGTAAGACTATCTCCAAAGCAGACTACCGTCTTTCCCGTAAGGGGTGAAACTATGTCCGTATATGTATAGACTACCACGGGGGA
>JAGCNA010000088.1 GCA_017646185.1 Clostridia bacterium | reverse complement strand
CTGCACTGCGACGAGGCTTCCGAAACCAGCGCACAGATACGGGAAAGAGTTATTAACGCCAGAGAGTTTGCAACCCGCAGATTTAAAGATAAAAACGAGTTTGTACCCAACGCTTCCCTCTCTTCTTCCGAAATGAGAAAGCATTGTGTTATGACTTCCGAAGCGGAGCAAACGTTGGAAAAAGCATACAAGGTGCTTTCCCTCTCCGCAAGAGGACACGACAGATTACTTAAGGTAGCGCGGACTATTGCGGACATACACGAAAGTGAAAAAATAGAAAGAGCCCACATTGCACAAGCAATGCATTTGCGCTCTCTTGACAGAAAATATTGGTCTTAATGAGGTAAACCCATGGATTACGAAGGCAAACACTTTCCGGAAGAGGAAAGAAAATTAGAAAAAGAACGTTCTTCCAAATTCGGATGGACAATAAAACAGATATTCAGATACACCTTTTGGGGAATATGCGCTCTTGTATGGGGTATAATTCTGTTCCGTATTTTTACCAGCACGGACGCAAGGCTGTTTAAGCAAATGTATTTTTCCGATGATGCGGCGGTCATAGCCCAAAAGCTGGGAGACGAGTTTACGGTATATTCTCTGCAGACGGCATCCACCATGAACGAAGACGGAACCGTGCAGGTGCGCAACAATTTCTATGCGGAAGACGCAAAGGAGTTTGAAGTAGGAATTCGCTACCGTATGAAGCATTTTACCGGTGAGAAAGATGCTGAGCTTCCCTTCACTGTCGAATTGGTCGACAACAACGGCAACAAATATCCTGTATGCAACTTGGAATTCACTACTAAAAACGATTACGGATTTGCCCGTGTATCCTTCCAAGGCGTGGAAATAGACAAGACCACCAACCAGTATTACTTTGACGATGGCGATTTTTCCCACGATACGCCCGATATCAACGATGATAACGGTCAGGTCATCAACACACGCACAGCTTTGTATCTGTACGTTTATTACGAAGGCAAAGAGGTTGCCAAACTGCAGGTTTATCACGATTTTGCAATTCTTGAAGAAGTAGACTACAAACCCGGGAGATAACCAAAATGGGAAAAGCTACAAAACTTTATAACAAAACAAAACGCAAAGGATTGCCTTCCGCAATCGCTGGCGGTATTATGACCGCCGCGGGCATTGTGTTTTTAATACTCCCCCTCGCAATTGTTTCGGGAGTTGATGGCATCGTACGCAACCTTATATTCCTCGGTGTGGGCGCGGTTTCGCTTATATCCGGCTTCTGCTTGCTGATATCGGGGCTGACTCAATGGCTGGTACGTCCCTACGCTGTGGTTTTCACCGATGAAGGCTTATATGATTTTACGGGAAAGCACAAAAACGGAATGTTTATTGAATGGAATAACATAAAAGACGCCCGTATTTACGGTAAGGGAGACGCCGCTTTTATAGGTATTGACCTTATAAGTCTTGATATGGCGTATAAAAACATATCCTCTAAACAGAAGCGTGAAATTTGCGAAAACATATCCAACAATATGCCTGCCGTAATTATAAACCAGTACGAGATCACCGAACCTATCGGCAGCGTGGTGAAATCCGTTTTACAGATACGCTTGGGCACCAAAGCCGATATCTTCAAAATGGAAGAACTTGAAAACGCAGTTAACAACGTAGAGCCGCCTGCGTTCTCAAAAGAAGAGCTGGATGAGCTTAACAAAACCGGCGATGTTGATTTTTCTTCCCCCAAAAAAGAAGTAAAAGCTCCCGAAGCCGTTATCCAAAAAGCGGTTACAACAAAAGAACCCGTACCCGAAGAAACCGAAGAAGCTACCGAAGAAGAGCTGAAAAAGCTTGATACCGCCGAAATTAATATTTCTTCAACGGAAATGGCGAAGAAAATGTCCGAAACAGCTTCTATCGACGATCTGCTGGCAATGCTTTCCATCGGCGACGACAAATAATTCAAAACAAAGAGCAAACACTTTTTTGAGTGTTTGCTCTTTCTGTTTCTTATTCGATAATCAAAGAATAATCGGAAGTGCCTACCTGATGCGTTATTGCGATTACATAGGGTTTATCATTGTTCAGCCCTTGCAGTTTAAGGTAAGATCCGTTTTCCGCGCTGTAATCGTATGCTATAGTTTCTCCAAGATAATTATACACGTGTATGCCCATTAGGCATCCGTTTTGGATTTCTTCAAGCACAAGCGTTGCATTGTCTCCTTTGGGCCAGAAGGTATAGTAGTTTATTTGGTCGGCATATTCGATACTATCGTTAACTATATCATAGCCCATAATATCTGCAGTTTCTTTTTGGTAACCGATCTGCATTTTGTAATCAGTGTAGCCGATAGACTGGGACACTGTAACCGTATATCTTTCCCCTGCAACCGCTTCGAATATTGTTGCACCTTCTCCGTTACCGAGATTATATGATTCGCAAAGGGTTTCTCCCAAACGGTTTGTGACACGGAACTCAAGCCCGCAATCGTTCATTACCTCGTAAAAATCAAATCTGTATATTCCGTCGATTTCGGGAGTGAAGATATATCGGTTTTCCTGATTCATATACTCCGTGCTGTCATAAACGATAGTGTATCCGCTTATATCGGAGAACATGTTGGGAACACCTATATTAAGAGTAAAGGTGAATGCGGAGTAACCGGCCTCCACGTCTATGTAGTAGGTGTTGCCGGCTTTAACGTCTGCGGAAATACCGTATCCGTTTTTATCTACGTAATCGGACACGATTTCTTCACCGTATTCATCCTTGATATACATCCACGCAACGTTCCCCGCATACATTTCTGTTATCCAAGCGGAAAGGACTCCATCGGCATCTGCAGTGTAAGTATAGGAAATTATTTCGGTATCATCGTAGAACTCTTCTTCAAATGTGTATATTTCCGCCTTTTCCATTTCTGTTTCGGATTGCCAAAGCTTTTCGATATTCAAAACCTGCTTTGATTCGACCTCGGGAACCAATTCTACAGAAATAGATACGTCTTCAAGCAAGCCATCATCGGGTAAAATGATTACACCTTTGAAAGATTCTTCTGACGGCGTTTTTTCCGAAGACTGTAAATAGCGGAACAAAAGCGTGCAGGATGACATTGAAACACAGAGCACCATACATATTGCCGTAATGGCAAGCTTCTTTAGATTTTTCATAAAACACTCCAAAATGCAATTATTAACAATATATTAACATTATACATTTTCAGTTCTTTTTGTCAAGGTGCGTTTTAAACAAGGAAACAAAACACTTCCGTATATCATGCGCAACCAACGATTGAGTTACGTTCAACTTTTAAGTTATTGACTCTGCGGAGTTTGCAATGTATATTTGTATTTGCAAGGCAATAAAAAATATTTTTTATTAAAACCCAACCTTTTTATGCTTTTTGACACTCTTATAAGTGAAAGCCCCAAACAGGCAACAAAAAACGTGAGGATATGCAATGAACGGTTACAAAAACTCAATAGACAAAGACCTGGTGGAAATGCACTTATGGGCGATGAAAACGCATACGAGGAGCTGGTAACGCGCCACGAAAGAAGCGTACACGGCACGGCGTATAAGATTACGGGTAACAAATACTCGGCGGAGGACGCTTCGCAGGATGCATTTGTTGCCGCCTGGACAAAGCTTGATACCCTTAAGGAAAGGGAAAAGTTTGGTTCGTGGATCTGTGCTATAGCCAAAAACTGCGCTTTTCGTATAGCCGACCATTACAGCTGTGCCGTTTCCGATATAAGCTTTGACGCGCTGGAATACACTTTATATAACAAGGATGAGGACGAGGAATACCAAAATATACTTGACCTTGCTTTTATAAACGAGTATGACCAAAGCGAAAAACTGCAGTACGCAGTGGAAGCTTTAACCGAAAAGATACGCGAAACCGTTAAATTGCATTATTTCGAAGAGTTATCTGTTGCCGAGATATCCCAAAAGCTTTCCCTACCGGTGGGGACAGTTAAGTGGCGTCTTTCGGAGGGGCGAAAGCAACTCAGAAAGGAATACGGTATAATGGATAAAGAATATAACGAAAACGAAACTATCGTTGAACGTGTAATGAGGCAGGTTGAGGCGCTTAAACTCCTTGCAAAGCAAAACGACAAAACCGAATTTCAAAAACAATACAAAAAGGTTCTGGCGGACGTAGAGAGTCTTAAGGATTCGAAAGAAAAATCCCACGCTTTGGCAGACGTACTTCAGTACGGCGCTTGGTGGATAGAAGGCGAAAAGAACGAAGAGCTGTACGAGCGCATTAAAGCCGAGGCTTTGGCAGGACATAACGATGACGTTATGCAATCCGTGGTTTCGAGAGAAGCCGATAAGTTCAGCGAAAAAGAACGTGTTGACTATATGATCAACACTCAAGTTCCGTTTTTGGAAAAGCACAATTTTCCTCTTTCTCTGGGATACACTTGGTTCTGGGCAGGTTGGTCTTACGCCTGCGAAAACGAAATCGAAAATGCGCTAAACTGTTTTAACAAGGTTTTGGAGGTATTAAAGCCTTCCGACGTATATTACGCCAACGCATTAGCAGCTAAAGAATGTGAGAAATTCAGAAAAACTCACAGAAATATTCAGAAAAAACAGTTTGGCGGCGGTGCGACGGGAGAGGTCTATAAGCTGATAAACGGCAGACTGCTCTTCTGGTCCCAACCGGGATATTCCTTTGGAAACACCTGCAGCGGTAAAAGTATATTCTGGAATGCAGGGCGAAACGACTGCGTGATTTACGATGAGAATATGTTCCCCGGGGACGTATACGTTTGCTCCGATAAAAAGAGCACTTTGGAGTACCGTGAAAACGGTATTACCGTAGAAACAAAGGCGGGAGTTTTTGAAAACTGCTCTCTTTGGGTTTTCACAGGGGAAAAATACGGGCTCACAAGCTGTGAAACCTATATCTGCCCCGCGGTGGGAATAGTAAAGCAGCATTCCGTAAGATACGGCACGGAGTCAACTTGGGAGCTCAATTCGTACACGGTAAGGGGCGGAAGCGGTCTGATACCCTTTGAAAAGGGCAACCGCTGGGAATACACTCCCCTGCCCACCGATGGACTTGACATTGCAGCCAACAGTTATTTTGAAGTTATATCCGCCGAAAATAACACGTTTGTTGTTACGGCGGGACACACTTATCAGCTTTTGGGACTCGGTCACCCCACTACCTGGCAAGGCGCTATTAACAGCTTTACGCAAGGATATTATGTAAACGACGAGCAAACAAGAATGAAAATGATCGACGTTGAGGAGTACATCCGCCTTGCGGAAAAGTATGCCAAAACTAAACGGGAAAAGGTTATAACCGAAGTTTCTGCCGATGCTATGCGGAGAATTCAAAGGTGTTATCCCTATATAAATCCCGATTACACCGAAAAAGGCAAATGGAACTTTTTCAGCGCACAATCCGTTTCAAAAAGGGCTGACGGAACACTATGTATTGCCAATTCCCGAAAGGTATCCAAATACGGCTTTAACTGGAAGGGCAATATGTGGAATATCGGCACGGAGGGATACAAGGTGCTTTACGGCAATTTCCTTTTGGAGATCCAGCAGGCGATCGGACATATATGGTCCGACGAATGGAAGCCCGGCTACAAAAAGGAAGCTATATCCCGTGCGCAAAAGGGTGCGAAATATATCCTTGAAGTTTTGGATGACGAAACCGTTATTACCCCCTGCGGAACCTTTGAAAACTGCCGCCACGTAACATACCGGCTTTTAGGTATGGAAAAAAGCGGAACCCAATTTCAGGGCGGAAAGAAGGATATCTGGTATGCGGAAGGTGTTGGTATCGTAAAGTTCCGCACAGATTATTGGTATGACCGTAACCTTTCCTGCTTCTGGGAACTGAAAAATTACCGCAAAACGGGAGAAGGCTTCTTCCCTATCGTCGACGGCGGTTACAGAAAGTACGCACCCGACAGTATCGGCGACGGATGGAACGCTTCCGTTGAGCACACCTATGATACCGACGAAAACGAAACTATTATTTTATTTAACGTGCTGGGCACGAGAAACAGAGCGGAATACGAAGCAGATAACGACTGTAAGGATTCTGAATACGAATAATCAGGAGAAAACTAATATTGGAAAAGAAAAACTTTAAAAAATATTTTACACAAAGCAGCCTGCTGTTTATTATCGGCATTATAACTGCGGTTGCAGGCGCACTTCTTTACGGAATCAACTATTTCTTCGTACACGAATACGTGCTGTGGCAAGGTTCTGTCCTTACCCTTGTTGCCGGAGTGGTTATAGTTATATGCCACTTTTCTATGCGTGTGCGTGACGGCGCAGTGGACGAATACGCCCAATCTTTCCACAAAGTAGCAGAACAAGAACTGGAAACCTTTGTAAACGATACGGAAAAGAGACCCGTAAAGGTATTTAACTTTACCACCGGTTGTTATGCGGCAGATGATCCCGATGTTAAAAATATGACGGTTGGCGGGGATTCAACCCCCAGATGCGAAAAATACTCAAGCACCGCAATGCTGTATACCACCCAAAACCTTTTTGCCGTATGTGCAAAGCTGGATCTTATAACCGGCGATATAACCGCAGAAAAGACTGTTACGCCGCTATCGGATATACTTAACGTAAGTATTTGCGATAAAAGCTTTACAAAGGAAATAAAGGGTAAAAACAGATATATTGAATGCTTTAAGCTTTTGGTTGAAACAAAAGAAAACACCTTTTCCTTTGACGTGCGCAACGATGCACTGACCGACGAAGCTATTGCTAAGATAAGCAGAATGGCAGAAAGTAAAAGACGGGAAAGCTAATACATTTACCCCGAAAAAACATTACGGGGAAAGAGAAAAGCAGGGATTACCCCTGCTTTTTCTCTTTATTCAAACCAATTTACTTTTCTGCTGTTTGCGTGGGCGTACCATTTTTCAAACTCAAAGCAAAGCATATCGCTTCGGTGGGAATCGCTGTTAAGCAAAAAGCTTCCGCCTTTTTCGGTTATTTTATCAAGAATAAAATCCGAAGGATAAGGTTTATCTTTATATCCCCGTATAATAACGCCGGTGTTTATTTCAAAAGGCTTTCCCTTTTGTATAAGAACATCTACAGCTTTGAATGCCGCATTTAAATATCTCGGGTGCTGTTCATCAAACATAACGCCGTTTTGATTGAATTTGGTTATTAAATCAAAATGTCCGATAATATCAATATTTTTATTTTTAAGCTTTGATACGGTTTCAAAATACGCTTCGGTAAGGGCATATACGTCCCCGCCAAAATGCACTTTCACAGCATTTCGCAGAGTATCTGCGGAAAGATCCACGGGTATGTAGCTGCCGTTTTTTTCAATATAATGGGCAGAGCCTATGGCGTAATCAAAACGGGACACGTCCGTATCCGAATATACATCCAGTTCTATTCCGCAGAGGATATTGATTTTATCACCGTATTTTTCTTTTAAAAGAGAGATCTCCTCTATGTATTTTTCGGTTTTTTCCGGTGTCATACAATAGTCCGTATCGAAGGGAGTGTAGGAATGTCCGGAAAAGCCAAGTGTATGCACCCCGCGGTTTATGGCGGCTTTTACAGTTTCTTCTGCGGTGCTTTTTCCGTCGCAATAGGTGGTATGAACGTGATAATCCTTTAAAACCATAAATATTCACCTTATACAAAGGCGGCTTATATTAAGCCGCCTGAATTCAGTATTTTTACTTTTTCT
>JAGCNA010000087.1 GCA_017646185.1 Clostridia bacterium | reverse complement strand
GGGAGCATATCTGCTCTTCGATCTGCTGGTGTAAGGGCTGGGATGCGGTGTAATCAATATGGAGCAAAATAAATACATCTCCTTTCTTAAGTGTTTGCATCGTATGCGTTTTTAAATCCGTCGATAAAGCCTTGATTGTAGCCTTCACGGAACTCGGTTTGCGGTTTTTCTCTTTCGGGAGGTTCGGCGCCTTTTTCATATTCGGCATAATTTGCCCCGATCCTTAATCCGTACTGATAACCTTCTTCGTAGCCGGGCGTAAAAGCATCTCCGATTTCGGCATAAGCTTCATCATAGCCCTTTTGTAAGCCTTCGTTGAACGCATCGGTATAATTGTTATGCCCTGCTTTGTCGGTTTCGGGCTCGGTGTAGCCGGTTTGATTTTTAGCGTCCCGTTCCCCGTAATATTTTCCTATTTCACGACCTATTTCATAAGCGTTATTTTCCGTTGTAAGAGTTGCTTTTCCGTCTTTGAGAACGTTAAGGTCGAAGTGTCCTATGTATTGCCACCAGGAGATCCCGGTATAGGGTTTAAAATCGTCTCTCACTACCGCCAAAGCATTTTCATAGGAGCTGAATACGGGTATGGTTTTGGATTCACTGCGCCTTTCGTTGTTCGAATCGGTATAGGAATACTGAAATTTAACGTAGTTTACCGGAAGCTCCTCATAATCGGAGCACACGGCATTTTCAATATCCTTTTTTATTGCCTCGTACATACGTTTGGCTTCGCCCGCAGGCATCATCATCTCTTGGTAATCGATGTGGTATTCATAATAAGTGAATTTAAAATTCTCTGCCGTGGTATCAATACTTAAAAAATTCTGCTTTTCCGCAGCAAAAACGGCTTCCGAATTGTGGGAGAAATCGTTTATCAGCTTTTCAGTTTCACCGTCGGCGTTACAAAAGATGCTGTAGGTACGCTCAAAGCTGCCGTTTTTTGTGTGTATCATCACCCGCAGCTCCAGCATTGCTCCGGCGGGTATCTCTTCGTCGTTCAGCTTATTGTCCGTGTGTACGCCATTTTCGGACATCGCCTTAACACAGTTTTTAACCAACGCGTTAACGGTTTTTATGTTTGCGGGCTCCGTAACGGTATACCCTTCTTTGACTTTGTCGTTATAAGCTTCGTTTCTGGGGAATTCATATTCGTCGCCACGAAAATAGTATTCCACGTAGGAAATATAGTCCACGTCTATGGCGACTATGTTTTCGTCCTTTGCCGTTCTCCTGTCAAAAAGCAGAGCGCAGGCAAATATCAGCAAAACGCATCCGATATACACGCCGGCAGAAATCAAAAGCCGCCACCAAGAGCGAAGCGCGTTACGGAATCCGCGTTTTTCTATAAAGCTGAAAACGAAGAAGGATACTATGCCGGATATACAGATTCCGAAAATCTTCCAGAAATACCCGTCTGCATATTCTTCAAATATAATTCCCCCGTACCAAGCGAAAAAGATTATAACGGGATACCGTATAAAAGGTATTACTTTGGGGTAGATAAATGCTTTTCCCGCATCCTCGCTTTTTCGGCGGGTGTACAACCACAATGAAATTATTACGATTGCGGCGGATAATATCGCCCACATCACCTGCATCCAAACAGCGCCCTGCATGTTCGGCGGGGTAAAAAGTTCTGTTATACCGTGCGAATTGGAGAAAACCTCATATACGGAAACAAAGGGATGAAAACAAGAGTTTATCATTTCAAACGATGTCACGTATATGCTCGTGTATGTTTCCGACATCATAAAAAAGTATTCGCCGATTATATAAACTATCGCATAAGGGGTGATACACAAAAATATTCCCGTAAGCAAAGCGGTGATCCGCTTTCCGCACAGCATTACAGCTAACGTAAACAACGCGTTTACCGCGAAATATACGAGAACGCATCCAATATATCCCAGCAGCACAGCCATAAGAGGCTGAACCAAAAAACCGTTAAACAGGCATATAATTGCCGCTTCAAGGAAAACTGCTATCGTAAGCGGGGCGGCAAAGGACAGCCAACCGGCAAAATAGTTTTTAAAAAACAGCTCCTTACGGGAAACCGGTTGCGAATGGAAAAAGTCAAGCTGTGTTTTGGAGTTAAGGTAATTGAATGCATTTGTGGTAAGTGCCGCCATAATAATGGAAAAGACAGACGCCACACGAACCTGATCTTCCGCGACGCTTTGTATCGTTGTCGCTATGTGTGACACCGGCGGCTGGAGATCGGTAAAATTCAATATAGCGGGCAAAGGGAAAACAAAAAACAGTGCTACCGACCACAAGGCGGTAATCCAATTCAGAGTAAAAAAACGTTGAACAAACCTTTGTCGGAGCATTTTCAAGCTCTGCTTATCAAAAGCCATATATATTTCTCCTTTCTGTTTAGGTGTACTATCCGTACTAACACAGTTAGGGTAGCACAGAATAAAGGATTTGTCAAGAGTCAGTTTGTTATTAATTTGTGAACGCCGCGCCGCCCTGCCAACCCCCAAATCTTGACAAAATCGGGCTTTTATTATATAATGTAGGAAAATCCAAATATATGATAAACAAAGAAGGATATATATGAAGAAAAAAATATCGGCGTTTTTGCTGGGGGTTCTCACGCTGTTCACAGCCTTTGCCTCCTCCTGCGAACCGGAAACGCTCCCGCAGGAAAGCACTCCGCAGGAATCCGTGGGCGGTGTTGTTACCAACCCTACATATACTTATAACGATTATTTGGAGGAAGCGCCCTCCACCTGGAGCCCCTTTAACTGGAAGACCGACGAGGATAAATACATACTTTCCCTTACCCAGATGGGACTTTACGATTTTATTCTCGATGAAAGCGGCGAAGGCTACGAAATGGTTTGGGAAATGGCGGCTTCCGACCCTGTGGACGTTACGGAGCAGTACGCAAAAAGCGGAAAATGGCCTATCCCCGCAGACGCAACCTCGGGCTATGCATACAAAATTGCCCTTAATTCCGCCGCCCGCTGGGAAGATGGCACCCCCATTAACGCAGACACGTATCTGTATTCCATGCAGCAGCTTTTGGATAGCGGCAACAAAAACTACCGCGCGTCCGATTACGCTACCGGCACTCTTGCTGTTATAAACGGCTACGAATATTATAACAACGATAAAGCGGGCACGCCTATCTACCGTGATAATCTGGTTGACGGCGAGTACGTCCACCCCTTTGATACCTGGGAAGAGGGTGAGGACGGGGTATACACCGCATCGGGTACGCCTATCGTCTTTGTGCTGGACAGCGCTTTGACCGGACTTAACGGATATTCAATTCAGGGCTGGTACGAGGAATCGGGCAAAAAGGATTTTGCATCCTGCATCGAAGGCTTGCGTGAATTGGCAGACGAAAACGGTTACGTTCCCGTTACCGACGAAAGTATCGCTTTGCTGTTTTCCTTTACGGGAAGCGTGCATTGGGGTTACGAAGCAAGAAAGCATCTTGCCGCCTACGTATATTACGGGGACGGGGAATATACCTCCGTGCCTTGGTCAAAGGTAGGATTTTTAAAAACCGGCGAATACGAAATAACCCTGCTTCTTAAAAATCCCGTGGATCCTCTTTTGGTAAAATACAATCTTACTACCAATTTTATAGTTAAAAAGGATATTTACGAACAGGATAAAGAAGCATACGCTTCTTGTGCCGAAAATTATTCCTCTTACGGCCCCTACAAGCTGGTAACCTACGCCGCAGGCAAGGTTATGGTGCTTGAGCGCAACGAGGGCTGGTACGGTTATTCCGATGGCAAGCATAAAGACCAGTTTGCCGCCACCACCGTAAACTGCACCGTTATAACCGACGGGGCGTTGGCACTCGGGGATTTTATTGCAGGAAAGCTGGACAGAGTTTCCCTTTCCCCCGCTGATATGGAAAAATACGGAGATTCCCGTTATATTTTGTATACTCCTCAGGATTTCACATCCAAATTATCCTTTAACGGGGATATAGACGCCCTTAAAAAGAGGGAAACGGAAGGGGTAAACAAATCCATTTTAGCGTACAAGGATTTCCGCAAGGCAATATCTCTCGCCATTAACAGAGAGGAGTTTTGCATTTCCTGCACCGCCACCCACGAAGCGGGGTACGGTCTGCTTAACTATATGTACGTTTGCAATCCCGAAACGGGAGCGCTCTACCGTGAAAACGCCGCCGCAAAGGATGCTCTGTGTAAATTTTACGGGGTAAACAACGTGGCGGAAATAACGGGATACGACCTTGCTCAGGCAAAGGAACTGCTCGAATCCGCATACAAAAGCTGTCTTAAGGACGAAAATATCTCCGAAACGGACACGGTAGTTCTTGAGCTTTCCGTCGCCCGTGACGATGAAGCAAACAGAAACGTGGTTGCATTTATTAACACCGCAGTGCAGAACGCCGCTGTGGGCACTCCGCTGGAGGGCAGAATAAATATCGTTTTAAAGGCAGACGGTAATTTTTACGAAAACTGCAAGCGGGGGCTTACGGATATAATTGTTTCCACTTGGGGCGGCAACGCCATGGACCCCTTTTCCATAATGGAATGTTATTGCGTTAACGAAAAGCATTATGAATACGGCTTTGACGGTGAAAAGGAATTTTTAACCGTAACCGTGGCAGAAGAGGAAATAACCAAAACCTTCACCCAGTGGTATATCGCCCTTTCCGCAGGTGAATACGCATCCGCAGACCTGCAGACAAGGATAAATATCCTTGCGGCATTGGAACAAGGCATACTGGAGCAGTATTTCACCACGCCTCTGTATTACCGTGTTTCCGCATCCCTTAACGGCAGAAAAACAGAAAACGCCACACAGACCTACGTTCAGAATATCGGCTTCGGCGGCATGCGCTATATGAAGTTTGTGTATAATGATGAGGAGTGGGCGGCGTATGTAGCCGAAAGCAACAATTCGTTTAACTATTAGGAACTGTCTAAACTTCGCAGATCAAAAAACGCAACAGAAAGATACGGGCATCGAAAACCGTAGGGACAGACGTCCTCGAAGGCACCCCACAAAACCTGCGGTTTTGCGGGGAACCCCGCCGTCTGTCCGAAGCAAATTAAAAAGGAAAGGAATTCGCTAAAAAACGAATTCCTTTTTTATTTTTATTGCGTTTTTTTATAAATTTTCGCTCGGGAGGCAGTAGATTTCTACAGCTCTCCGCTCGCGAAAATTCATTCTGCTTTGTTTATACAGTTCCTTGCCAAAATCAGACTTTTGGTTCTACTGACGTTAGTTTTGTGCGAACTGTCTGCAAATAGCTGTGGCTATGCGATAACCGTAGGGGCGGACGTCCTCGACCGCCCGCACCCCACAGCACATATCGTAATATAAAAATTCCGTAGAATAAATCTACGGAATTTATCTTTTATTAAAATATACTTTGACCGAAGAAAACAGTTCTGTCGGGTACGGCTTTTCCGCTTACATCGGTAGTGATTTTTGTGGTTTCCGAATATACGGCAACGCCGTTTTGGGTAACTATTTCCGCTTCCACGGAAAATTCATGGGATATCAGTATGCCCGTTTTCAGATCTGTGGTAATAGATGCGGTTGCTTTTTTTACCGTTACACTTTTATAATTTGTGAAATATCCCGTTTCTCCGTAAATATATACAAACATATAGTCCGCAATCTTAACAACGGTATCATCGGTATAGGTGAAATTCAGCGTTGCAGTTCCGTCACCGTTGTCGGAAAAAACAAAATCTTTTGCCAAGGACATCTCCGGATGAATAGACACCCACACCGTCAACAGCGAGGAATCGTTTACGTTGTCCACGCCTACATCTTGCTGCTGGATCTGATTATTCCTTTTTAAATATATTATACCATCTTCGTAATATTGGCGGACATTTGCTTTTGTTCCTCGCAGAGAAGCGGTAAAATCGTATGAAAATTTAATATCGTCTTTTTTGTTGGTAATAAATTCGCGGGTGGCAGAAACCTTTTCGGACAATCCGGGTATAGAAACGCTGTATTCGTGTTTAGCCAAAACGCTGTAAGAATCAAGCATATTAAGACGGACGATACAATCCTGAACATACATAGCTTCGATATCGCCCACATCGCTAAAGCCTTCATTGGGGAGTACAATGGGAATCGGTTTATTGATATCCGAAATCTCGTAAGAGGCGATTGCGCTGATCCTAACTTCTTTGCCATAGGATATTGCTGTGATAGAGGTGTTCAATACCTGCGAATACAGATATCCGTCTTTATCGATATAAACGGAAAACGTAACGTCAATACCGTCTTCCTGCTTGTATTCGTCCGGCGCCATTTTGAATATGTTTGCCGCCAGTTCGGTATCGGTAATCACATCTTTTAAGAATATGTTGTAGCCGCCGTCCTCGGTCTGGGTTACGGTACACATATCGTAAAAAATCATCCAATAATTTTCGTCGGTATCGGGTTCGTATTCACCGGTAATGGGGGAAGCAAAATGTGTTGTGTTTCCCTTGTGATACTCGCAAAACTCTTCAAATTCATCAATGTTGCAATCAAAAGAATATCTTCCGCCCGTAGATGAAAAATATCCCTTTCCATCCAAGTAGTAAATCGAACCGGATTTTCCGGAGGAAGAATCGGAAAAGCTAACGGAACGTTTGGGGTTTTCTGTCAAAGCACCGGTTGTTTTTGATGTGTATGAGGACGTATAAGAAATTTCCTGCCCGTCAAATTTCGCAATTCCGTCGGTCGTTAGTGTAATTTTTGCGGAATCCACGTCTTCAAGCAGGGTGTCGGCATAAGCCATCAATTCCGAAGGGCTCATTTTGGAAAGGTCGGGAGTGTCGCTTTCTCCGTCGGGAACGCTGCCGTCAGATACATCCGAGCTTTCGGAAGGGGCAACACTTTGCTGGTTTTCCGAAACGTCCGCGCTGTTTTCTTGGGGCACAGACGGGGTATCGTTTGCGGGAAAACAAGCAGAAACACAAAAAGCCATAATTAAAACAGCCAATACAAAGCACAGTTTTTTCAAAACGGCACACTCCTTTCTTATATCCACAGTATAACACGATAGTGAAACAATGTAAACAATGTTTTATCATCACTCATTCCAAACCACGGCTGCTATAGACGTTAGTTTTCGAAAACAATCATTTTGTTTTTTGCGTCACGCAAAAAACTTTCCGAAATTTCTCATTCCTCGTTCCTCGTTCCTCATTTCCTTCACTCAAACCTATATTCCACGTACTTACTGAACTCTTCTCCCTTTTTAAGCAGGGGGGAGAGGAATTCGGGTCTGTTTGGGCTGTCGGGGCAATATTCCGGTTCGGCGGCAAATCCGGAGTTCTTTAAAAATCCGTCCTTTAAAAATTCGCCGGTATAGAGCTGTATGGCAGGGAAGTCTGTATCAAAGCTTATTTTTATTCC
>JAGCNA010000086.1 GCA_017646185.1 Clostridia bacterium | reverse complement strand
TGTCCATGGCTCGAACAATGGACCCCAACTCCGCCTCTTCCCAGTTCTTTGTAATGCATCAGAACGCACCTCACCTTAACGGTCAGTACGCCGCATTCGGCTGCCTTACCGACGGTTTTGACGTGCTTGATAACATTGCATCAACAGACACCGGCAGATACGGTTATTATTCCGATGTTCCCAGAACCGCAATAGTTATTGATGATATTGAAATAGTTGATTAATCTTTTTGCCCGGCTTTAAGTCGGGCTTTCTTTTTTAAATTAATCCTCTTTTTTCCTTCTTGAGCGTGGTTTTCGGACCGTGTCCGGGATAAACTGTGTAATCACGATCCAAAGCAAAAAGCTTGCGTATGGAATTATATTCTTCCATCGTATCTCCGCCGTAAAGATCTGTCCTGCCGATACCGCTTCTGAACAGTGTATCGCCGGAAATCAGAATATCTCCGCAGATAAAGCAGCTGCTTCCTTTGGTGTGCCCGGGAGTATGCAGTACCTTTAGGTGAATGTCACCAAAGTACATATCGTTATCACCGTCAAAAAATTTCGGCGGGGTAGTGCATATTATATTACTTTCGGGAAGCAGAAACGAAGCGTTCTTGTGGGGATCTTCAAGCATTTCTGCATCCAACACGTTTATATACAGATCTGTGCCTGTTTCGCGGCAGATATCGTCTACCGCACCTATATGGTCAAAATGCCCGTGAGTAAGTATTACGGCGCGGAGATCGTATCCTTCAAGCAGTGAATATATTTTTTCTTTTTCCCCGTCGGGATCAAATACTACCGCATCTGTACCCTCGGTAAGTATATAGCAGTTTGTTCCGAGCAAACCGCAGTTAATCGTTCTTATTTCCATTTTCATGAATCCTGTCAAGTAAAGTTACCCATTTTACAGCCGCTCTCATATCGGGCAGCGGATGGATGTATACAAGTTTGTTTTTATAATATACGTCAAAGGCGGAACCAACAGTGATAGGGAAGCCACCCAGCTTGTCTGCGGGATAAAAAGCTTCTATCTCTTCGCCGAAAATCTCACCCTTTATATAAAAACCGGTTTTATCGAGTTTTACAAAGACTTTCCCCGCATTGTGGTCAATATTGCCTTTTTCGTTTTTGGTGCCGAATACAGCTTCGCTTTCCAAAACGTCGTTTTCGGGGTCAAGACATTGCTTTTGCCAATCCATCCATTCGTTTATTCTGTTAAAGCGGGTGCCGTGCATTACATATTTGTTATCCAAAACCGCGTCTGCGCCGCATTCACTGCATGTTATATGTCCGTTTTTGGCGGTCATTTTGAATTCGCTCATACATTCGGGGCATTTATATATAATTCCGTCAAGCCCTTCTGTCATATCCTTGCAGCGGTATTTTGTGCCTGCCATAGCCAATTCATCGTCGTGAAGAATAGCTGCGTCAATACGTGCGCTTATTTGCTCAATAGAAAGGTTTTTTATTTCCTCTGCGGCAAACAGCTTTGCTGTGGTAATATTAATCTTTCCTCTGCGGTTTTTCTTTCTCCATTTTGGGAAAGTAAGGTATGCACCGTTGCTTGTAACCGAATAAACGTCAACACCGCAGCTTTTAACAAGCTCTGCGGTTCCCGCCGTTACGGCAAGGGAATGACCGTACCAGGTAAGTCTGCCTTCGGGAAACAAAACTATGGTGTTTCCGCATTTCAAAGCACGGCGAATATTCATAATTGTGCCAACGTCTGCACAGAACATCTTTTTGGTAATAACCCGCATCATTTTCATAACTGGGCGAAGAATGGGAAATCCCGCAAAATGCTCACTCATTACGAATGTAGGGCGGTGGGGAAACAGACCAAAGGCTGTTAAAAAGTGGTCGCTGTTGGATAAATGGGGACACAGTACTATGGAAGCCCCCTTCATATCCTTGATCCCGCTTCTGTCAACAGTAACACCGAAAGCTATACGGTAATACAAACGCATTATAAAGTATGCGGGATAATATATTAAAGCCGGCGGCTTTTTGAATTTTTTCATCTTTCATCAACTCCTAACAAATTATACCATATATTTGTTTTTTGTCAATGAGATAAAGCCTCTTTATACCTGACAAAAAGTATATGTGAATATATAATCAATTCAGAAAATAATGTTGTTTTGGAGGAACAATATGAACGTAATCCCTTGTCCGAAAACTATCCAGTCCGATGAGTCTACCGTTTATATCGGCGGTTGGAACATTGTTATGAACCCTCTGTGCGACAG
>JAGCNA010000085.1 GCA_017646185.1 Clostridia bacterium | reverse complement strand
AAGACCATAGAAACCCTTAAGGTAGGCGCGGCGGATTATTCCGGCCCCTCCAATTCCGGCAACGCCGCATCCAGAGCCGTTGTTTACGGTTATGCAGACCCCAGATATCAGTTTGACGTGAGAGTTACCACCTATGAGGATTCTCTGGATAAATGCCGCGGCGATTACAAAACCGCTTTCTGGGATATGAACACCACCGATAACAAGCTGTATTTTACCAAGTTCTCCAATTCCGCCAAAAAGACATTGGCTGCGGGAACGGAATTCCACACCGAATGTATCTGGCTGTTCAAATACGTTGAAGACGCCGTTGCGCCCGAGATAAAGGAACCCGAAACTTCTACTCCCGACGAAGCCGAGCCTATCGGCAAGCTGGTTTCCGGCGGTAAAGAATACACTCTTTCAGGTCTTTTGGGAACGGGCTACGGCAACTACACCGCAAACCTTACGGACGGAAAACACACCACCACCCTTACCTATGATAACAACTGGTTTTCCTTCTTTAACAGCTCCGCCCTTACACCCGAAGAGCTTAATACCGAAAACGGAATTGCGTGGCTTATACTGGATCTTGAAAAAGAAACCGATATTTCCTTTTTTAGAGCCCATATCTGCAACGGAGGAACAGCGGGTATAAACGCACCCAAGAATGCGAAGGTTTCTGTTTCAAACGACGGAACCAACTTTACCGATATAGGTGAACTGCCCATTTCCACCGACCCCGGTGCTATTTACTGGAGCCATCTGGAAACGGAAAATGTTACCGCAAGATACGTTAAATTCACCTTTACCCCCAACGGACTGTTCGTTTTCCTTAACGAAGTTGAGGTTTACGAAGCACAGTAATATGTTAAACGCCATCGGAAACACGATGGCGTTTTTTATTTCCCGGATAAATATAAAAAAACAAGCAATTTATATATAAAGAAATAACATCCCCAAAAAACGGGTATACTTTTTCTATATCAAAGGGAAAGGAAATTCGGTTAAAAATGATAGAACAAGATACTATAAAGCTGCTTCGTGAATGTGATGCGGGTGTGAAGATGGGTGTCAGCTCCATTGAAGGGGTTCTGGATTACGTGAAGGACGATACGCTGTGGAAATATTTATCCGATTGCAAGGAAGAGCACGATGAGCTTGACGAGGAATTACAACAGCTTTTGGATAAATACGAGGACGCGGGTAAAGACCCTTCCCCTATTGCAAAGGGAATGTCTATGATGAAAACAGAGCTGAAATTGGGCATAAAGGGGAACGACAAAACCATTGCCGACCTTATAACCGACGGATGCAATATGGGAGTGAAATCCCTTAACAGATACCTTAACCAATACAAAGCCGCAGACGAAGTATCCAAGGATATTGCAAAACGCCTTATAAACCTTGAAGAAAAGCTGGCTGTGGATATACGGTCATATCTTTAAAAAATCATTAAGCCGCTGTCAAAAAATACAACGGCTTTTGGTTTGTTTTATTTGCGGTTTAGCGCTTCCATAATATCGTAGTATGTATAAGCGCCTTTCATCACCGTACCACCAAAATCAAGGGAAAAGGATACGGTATAATTGGTTGGGATTTTATCATATTCAAGAGCAATATATTGGCGGTCGCCAAAGCCGATAACATAGTAATCATATTTTTCCGTTCCGCCTGCCAAAGCGTTTTCAAAAACCTGAAACGCTTGGTGCTCGGTTAAGCTATCCGCCGTGAAGGTTAATACCGAAGAGTTCAGGGAATCTTTTACTTCTAAGCTGTTTTCCCTCGGCGAATAAAACCCTAACAACACATAGTTGCCTATTTTTACCACATGATTCCCCGTAAGCGCATCCCATCCGTCCGAATATCCCGAATCCAGATCGTGTAACGTTTTCATTTCGTAATTATCAGCAGGCATATCGTACCATTTACCATCGGAACAATATCCATAGTAAATCTGAAACGCTTGTTGTTCCTCGGTATCGAGAACGAGATGTCTTTCGGGAACCGAAATGCGGATTTGGGTTATATTGCCGTTAAACTGCGGAACCATACGGGCTTCCTTGGGCGCACTTGCAGCCAACGAAGCGATAAACGGGTCGCCGTATTCCTTAAGCGCCTCTTCGTATGTTACGAAAGCCTCTTCTTCGGGCTTGAAATCGCCCATAATAAGTATCGGCTGTTCTTCCAAAGCAGAACTTGTTTCAGGTTGCGAGACGGCTTGTGAAACGTTGTTTTCGGCAACACAGGAGAAAAGCGAAAAGCAAATAACTGCAATAAGTAAGATTGATATTAATATTTGTTTATTGTTTTTCATAATGCACCTCTTTTCATAAACTGCTCGTAAAATTTCTTGATTGGATTTTGTGTTTGGAATAGTTTTATTCGGAAAAAGTAATGGGGTTTGTCGCAAGCGGTCGGGTGAAAAAAGCGCCCGACCGCTTTAAGACAAGGAGAATATTATGATATGGACGTAAGCTTTTTTAACATTTTTATGCCGTAAGTATATACAGCGGTGCGGCTTGAAAAAGGCAGATAGTACGCCGTTTTTGTTGTGGTATCCACGGGTATGACCACCGCTGTATCAAAACACGGATGAGATGCTGTCGTTTCCTGCAATATGAAATATCTCGAAGCATCCAAAGCCTGTTCAATTTCATCTTCGGTCAAGCCTTCCTTAAACAAAAACAGCATAAGGCACTTATTGTCGTTTTTATATCCCTTTGCATCGAAGGCTTCAAACTCTTTTTCTAAAGCAGATTGCAGGTCGGTACACTCTACGGTTTTTACAAAATAGTTAACGTTTTCTTTCAAAACCGAAGAACCCCGTCTGTGGTAATACAGACTGTCTTTGTTTTTAAATCCGTTTTCTAAACACGCCTGCTTTATACTTTCCCGCGTGACACCTGTCAACTGTTCGCAAGGAGTTTTGTCCAGCATTTGCGATTTTTTGTTATAATGATATTCAAATATTCTGCGGTAAAAGAAAAAGAAAAATGCAACACCCACAAAACACATAACGGTTCCCACTGTCAAAATTGCATAGCAAACTGTGGGATCCACGCCGTTTTCCAGAAGCACGATTCCCAAAACCATCACCGAGAGGGCCGCAATGCCGAACGAGATGAAAATAGTTCTGGCCCTTCCGTTTTGATCTTTGTCAAGAGGTTTTTTGCTCATATCAGCTGTCCTTCCTCCTCACCCGCATCGGGGTATACGTAACCGGCAACGAGACCGGGCAGATTGGGCTTTATATCCGTATGGGATGCACAGAAATCGAGTATTGCCCGGTATGCGGTTGTATTTTTTCTCCGTGTGAAAAATCCTGAAACGTGTCCTGTTTCAAAGGCGCAATGCCACCACATGCTCACACCGCGCAGACGTTTTCTGCCGTGCTTTTTGATTTCGAGCTTTTTATCGGATACATAAAATATATATTCGTGACCGCGATCGGGAAGATACAGATCGGAAAGGCGATAACGTAAGATTTTGCGAAAATAGGAAAATCCGTAATCTTTGAGATCTGCCCAGAGAATATGTTTTTCCCCAAAGGGAGAAAGGCGGTGTATTCCCTGCTCGTCAAAAACGTAAGTATATAGTGCTTCCCGTATGTTGTATATAAGGTAAAGGACCATCATAACAAACACACACGTTAACGCAAACATAACGTATCCCTTACCGATATTGACCCAAAGTACAAGTTTTTCGCTTACAGGCGTAAGGAAGTCAGATCCCATCATAAAAGCCCACATTATTACCGTACCCAAGGAAACGAGCGTCATCAAGCTGTAAATTATTACAGAGGGTATACCTACTTTTCTTCCGCTGATTGTAATTTTGCTGTCTGTTACTTCTAACATATATGACTCCGTCTATAAACTGTTTATATCTAATGCTGCTTATTTCCGTATGTCAGCTTATGCTTAACCAGTTCGCTGCCGCAGTTCCAGCAGGTTCTGCTGTGGAAATTATTTGTGGTTCCGCAGACGATACAGTGTCTGTGCTCCTCCCCGGGTTCGTGAACGTAAAAATTATATTTAAATCCGTAAAAATGATAAACCTTGTCGCCCACACTGAATTCATCAACGTGGTTTTCAATTTTGCCAACAATATACGGATCTATCCATTTCCGTTCTTTCACGCCTAATGATTTTGCGGTATGTTTAACTGTTTTTCCGTTTTGCTTTTGAATGGTAAGTACGATATTGTTTCTCTGATAACTGCCGGGCTTACCTCCGACGAAATACGTATCCGTATTGGTTTTTATATCTATTGCCGTGATAACTCCTTCCCAAGTGCTGTCAAACAAAACGCGGGGGAATCCCGAAACGGCAAAGGGAACGGAATATACCGCAATACCTATACACGCTATAGCAAAAGGCGGGATGAGTTCATAGGAAAATATGGTTTCCCGATAATAATATGCCAAAGCCGTAATTACGGCGAGCAAAAGTATGCACAGCAAAAAACGTTTTATAAAGTTTTTTGCGCGAAGTTTCTTTAAAGATTCGGGAAGAAACATAAAACTTTCTCCTATTTTTTTCGGCGGAATTTTTCTTTTAATTTGTCCGAGGGGCTTTCAAGCACGGGATCGAGAAGTCCCGTGGCATTTGACGCGATAAAGGGCTCTATATCCGTATGTTCTGCGCAAAAGGCGAGCATCTGGCGCTCGTATTCGCCTTGTCTGCGGGCTTCAAAATAGCCCATATTTTTTTGATATCCAAGGTTAAATGAAAGTCTGAAAAATACACCGGAAAGATCTTTTTTGCTGTAATTCTTTTGGGGACACACTTTGTCCGAAACGTAAAAGGAATAAGATTTGCCTATATCAATGAAAAAGTGTCTTGAACGGCGGGTATACTCGAAGGAAACGCCGTAATCCTTAACGTCTTCCCAAGCAATAAACCTTGTGCGGAAGGGAGAAACGCGGCTTACGCCAAGCTGATCAAAAACGTATACGCACAGGGCGGATTTGGCGCCGTAAAAGACGATGCAGGCAAACAAAAAGCAAACAAAAGCAAGAAGTAAGGCAGAAACAACGAAGAATACGTATGCAAGATTTACGGCGAACGGCGATGCGTGCTCCACGGGCTCATAGTTAAAAATGGTGAGTATAACCTGATACACGCCCCATGCCGAAAGCAACGTGAATACGGAGCATATAATTGTTGCGGATATTCCGCCTATGCGGTTATCTATTTTGATTTGTTTATCGGTTATATTATACATTTCAAAACCGCCTGAAAGTTAATCAGATAAAAGAATAAATATAGGTGAAAAGCTGGGAAACCTCTTCCGGAGCAAATACGATGGGAATGATTATGTAATATGCAAGGCTTGCGGTAACAGCAACGCCCAGAATAACGATACTTGAAATAGCGAATATCTTACCGATCTTTACCTTGGTGCAGGTTTCGCCTTCGTGTTCGCGGCGGTATATTCTTTCCTTTTGCAATGCATACAAGGCAAGGAAAAGACCGATCCAGCCCAATGAAAATATAAACGAAAGTATACCCATTACCAACACGTTATTGGGGTAAACGGTATAGTATTTGTGGGGTTCAATATCCTTGGGAGCGGGAGGCGCGGATTCCTCATTGTATTGATATTTATAGTTTGCCATTTTAAAATCTCCTTTTTTATGGTGTCCGCCGAGGGACCGCCGCGTTTGGACGGTCCCTGCGGGAACGGAGTATATACAGTGGTTTGGCGTCACTATATATCTGTGTTATACACGTTTACGCACGTGCGGGCGTTTTGTGATTTATTCAACAGCGGTGGTTTCTATGCCTGCTTCATCAAGCTTTTTGCCCAGAATGGGAGGAAGCTGCATACCTGCCATTGCGAATACTTCATCAAGAGGAGGTACGGATTTCATCATACCGGAGATGAAGTTTGCGGTTGCGGTCTTGCCGTCGCCGCCCTGACCGCCGTCCCAAACGGTAACCTTATCGATCTTAATACCCTTAACAGCGTCAACCTGAACACGCATAAGGTCTTCAAGCTTATCTGCAATAAGGAGCTTGAGTGCGGCTTCGGGGTCGCCGCCTGCGGATTTAACGATTTCTGCAAAACCTGCAGCCTGCTTTTTGAGTATCTCTTCAACACCGCGTGCTTCTGCTTCCATCTTTGCATAGATAGCGTCTGCTTCACCCTTTGCTTTTCTGCGGAGTCTTTCTGCTTCTGCTTCTGCTTCCAGCTCGATCTCTTTCTTCTTTGCTTCTGCGCGTACGATGATGTCTGCTTCCAAAGTAGCCTGCTCTTTTGCACGGCGTGCTTCTTCTGCTGCCTGCTGTGCCGCATAGGATTCTTCCAGAGCCTTTGCTTCCTGAATCTTTTCTGCGGTGGTAGCGATCTTCATTGCCTCTGCCTGCTTTTCTTTAAGAGCAGCTTCGGACATAGCGATCTTCATCTTGGCTTCGTTTTCACCCTGAATAGCTATAGAATCTGCTTCGGAAACCTTGATACGCTGTTCCATCTTTGCGTTTGCTTCACCGATAGAACCTTCTCTATCCTGCTCTGCAACGCTCTTCTTTGCATCGTTGATAGCCTTTGCAGCGGCTTCTTTACCAAGTGCTGCAATGTATCCGGATTCATCGCTGATATCGGTTACGTTAACGTTGATAAGACGGAGACCGATCTTTTTAAGTTCGGTTTCTACGTTGGAAGATACAGCGGCAAGGAATTTATCACGGTCGGTGTTGATTTCTTCGATATCCATTGTAGCGATAACAAGACGGAGCTGACCGAAGATGATATCCTTTGAAAGTTCCTGAATTTCGGAAAGCTGGAGTCCCAGCAGACGTTCTGCGGCGTTTTGCATTACACCGGTTTCGGTAGAAATACCAACGGTAAATCTGGAAGGAACGTCGATACGGATGTTCTGTCTGGAAAGTGCGTTCTTAAGGTCTACCTGAATGGAGATAGGTGTAAGATCCAGATAAGAATAAGACTGGATAACGGGCCATACGAACTGGGCGTCGCCGTGGATACACTTGGAGCTGCGGGTTGTGCCGTCTTTGTTTTTACCGATACGACCGTAGATAACCATGATCTTATCGGAAGGGCATCTCTTGTATCTGGAGAAGAGCCAGAGCACAAAGGACATTAAGATGAGCACTACTGCACAAATCAAAACGATGATAATGGGGTTCATAATTTT
>JAGCNA010000084.1 GCA_017646185.1 Clostridia bacterium | reverse complement strand
TCTGTCCAGGTGCCGTTTACAAGGGCTTGAACCGTAACGTCCCCGTTGGCAAACCAACCGCCGTTATCAAAATTCATACCTTCGGTAAAGATAACGGAATCAACCTTGTAGGTTCCATCAAACAGATATCCCACGTAATCCTTATGAGTATTAAGATAGCCGTTATATGTATCGTACTGGGTGTTAAGGCTGACACCGGAAGCACCGTTGTTTATAATAAATATATCCATATTTCCGGTACCGGTAGGAGCAGTGACACTGCATATAGGCACCATAAAGGATGCGATATTTCTGTATTCGCCGATATTTCCTAAAATAACGTCCTCTACCTCGGTTACGGTAACCGTTTGGGAAGCCGCTGTCACGTTACCCTTGATATCTGTAACCGTGCAGGTTATTGTGTATTCGCCGGGGGCGGAATATTTGTAGCCCGCCACGTTTTCGTGGGTGGTAAAGCCGTTGCCGAAATCTATTACCGTGCTTGCAATTCCGGGAACGGAAAATGCGTTTACGTTTAATTTAACCTTGTTCTTTTCTGCAGTTGCGGTAAACACAACGGTAGGCGCTTCGGGCCACTGCTCTGTGGGGACGGAAGCGGTTTCTCCCCCAACTATTTCCCAGTATCCTTCACGGGGAGAAGTAAGGCGGTGTTTAAGCAGAGCAACCGTTGCATTTACGGCTCCTTCAAGATCGTATTCGGTATAAGAAAAATTAGTACCGCTTTTGTTCAAGCCGTTTTTATATTTTTCGGGTATGGATTCATAACCGTACATAGCACCGAGGAAACCGCCCACGGTGGATGCGTTGCAATCGTTATCCTGACCGCAGCGAAGGGCTATGGTAATAGATTTTTCGAAATCCCCTTCCCCATAAAGAATTCCCATAAGAACGTATGCGGCGTTAAGCTTTGCGTCTATATTGGAATCGTATTTGGAAAATACCACGCAACGGTCGTCATTTCCCCAAAGCTCTTCGATATATTCCCAGCATTCTTCCCATGTTTTACCTTTTTCGTAACGGGAAACCACCTGATTCATTACGGTTTTGAATTCGGTGCCGTCGGGAATAACGGAAAGAGCCATATCAACAGCTTGGTTCACGTCATCTGCTATAAATGCCGCCGCATTAAGCGCCGCCACAAAAACACCGCCGTATACACCGTCGCCATAGCAGATCATATGTCCTATTTCATAAGCGCGGTCTGCGGCTTTCTGTACGTCGCCTCCGCAAATAAGTCCGATAAAATCGGATTCTATCTGCCAATCTATATCGTCGCAATGGAGATTGTTATTGTAATGACCGCTTTCGGTGGGAGAAATTCCGTTTTGCAGATTCTCTCTTGCCTGAAGGTTTGCGTGGTCAAGAGGATATTCGCTTTTTGCAAACGCTTCCCCCAAAAGTTCTATACTGCAATCAAATCCGTTTTGCTCCATAACCTTTAAAAAGGTCATTTCCACGTACAGATCGTCCTGCCAGAAGGCATTATTGATATTAAGGGTGGAAAAATCCGCCACAGCATCCTCGGGCATTATCTGACCGCGGTAATAAAACTCCACGTCGGCGCCGTAAACAACGCCTGCCATCTGACCTGCCCATCCGCCAAGGACTTTATCGTATAACTGTTCATCGGAAAATATGCCCTTTACGGTGGGATCAAATGTATCTACAGAAATATCGGAAGTGTCTTCCCCATCGCCGCAAGCGACAGCAAAAAGACAAATTATAATTAAAAGTATAAGCGCAAGTAATTTTTTCATAGTCTTGCTCCTTTCTTTTGCATATTATAACATATTTCTCCATATTTTGCAAGTGCCCCGCATATATGAAAAAACAGCCGATAGAACGGCTGTTTTTATATTCATATTTATGCTGTAATGATAGTGAACAAGACAAACACGATTGCACCGATCGGAACAAGGCTTACGAAAGAAAATGAAACCGCGTGCAAAATAATCTTGCCTTTTGTAAGGCTATGGCGGTTTTCTGTTTTCAGCAAATTCACAAAGCTTATGACGATCCGTGTAAGTAAAGCAAAAACATACGAACAACAAAGCTGTATTAAAACAAGGGCGAATGCGCCGGGGTTCATCAGCGCTTCTATATGGGATACTGCAATAAGCACTGTGAAAGCCAACTGTGGAACAAAAAAGCGTTTGGTAATAAGCGTTGCAGCCACTCCGAATAGAGAAGCTATCCATGGACTTATTAATAAAAGAACAAAATGTGATACAGTTAAATAACCCGAAGATATGATTTCAAAATGTGTATCCGCAGCAAAGAAGATGCAGTGCAAAAGTATATATCCGCACAGTATTTCAAAAGCCGCCGGATCAATATTCCCGAATATCTTTTTGCGGTTTTTCTTTTTCTGTCCCGCTTGGTCTTGTGCATAATCTTCTACGGCTTCGTACAAACGTTTAAGTAAAGTAAAAACGGTATTTATTGAAAGCGATAAAAATAATGCTATCATCAGCTTAAACGAAATATCCTGAAAAAAAGATTTCTGAACATAAGCATCGGATATGTAATTATCGGAAAAGGAGCCGTAAAGCGCGTAGCTTGCCGCGGAAAAAAACGCAAGCAATGCAAACGGTAAAATCGATTTTCGGGTAACAACGAAGGAATAGACGGCATAACAATATGCAAAAACAGAAAAAATAACCTCGTAATCGGAATTTTGTATTACGTCGTTGCCGTCCGTATACAAAAAGTGAACGGTATAAATGCCAAAAAACATTACAAGCGGCAAAAGCAACAACAGCGCTTTTATGTCTTTGCGGGAGAAAAGTTTTAATATTTTTTTACCCATAGTTACACCTCGCTGTATATTTTTACTGCAACAAGTATACTATTGCCTGCTTATTCTGTCAAGTTCTGCGGAAAATGTTTACAAATCGTATAATAAAAGTTAAAGCCTGCTCATTTAAGAGCAGGCTTTTAAAACTTACTTAGACTTTTCTTCCTTAGCGGGAGCGTAGAGCTCTTTAGCCTTGGTAAGACAAACGATAGCCATTT
>JAGCNA010000083.1 GCA_017646185.1 Clostridia bacterium | reverse complement strand
ATTTGTTATATAGTAATAAAAAAAGACGATCCCGTGCTTAAGGACCGTGCAGTATTTTATCTTGATGATCTGTATGTTCTTCCCGAAACCCGCGGAAAGGGAATAGGACACAAATTTATGGATTTTCTGTTTGGTTATGCAAAAGAATGCGGATGCCGGTCTTTTGAACTGAACGTGTGGGAATTCGACGGAAGCGCCACCGGATTTTACAAAAAATGCGGTATGACCACACAAAAACGAACAATGGAAAAGAAGTTATAGTTACCAATAAAAAATAGCCTATGAATCTTACAAGTTCATAGGCTATTTTATGTTAAATTAATTAACCGTTGTAAGCGTCCTTATCGCAGATAAGTACAACGTCGGGGTGAACCTTGAGCAGGGTAGCGGGGCACTGGGTAGTGATACGGTCGTCCTGCATCTTAACGATAACGTCGTGCTTGCCCTTGCCGCTTGCAAGAACGATGATCTTCTTTGCCTGCATAATGGAGCCGATACCCATAGTTACTGCCTGAGTGGGAACATCAGCCTTGGAAGCGAAGAAACGGGAGTTAGCTTCGATAGTGCTGTCGGTAAGACCGGTGAGGTGGGTACCAACGTAAAGCTCATCTTCGGGTTCGTTGAAAGCGATATGTCCGTTGGGACCAAGACCGAGAACCTGAAGGTCGATTCCGCCTGCAGCCTTTATAGCTTCGTCATAAGCTTTTCCCATAGCAGCAGGATCTTCAGCCAGACCGTCGGGTACGTTGGTGTTAGCCTTGTCGATATCGATATTATCAAACAGATTGTGGTTCATGAAATAACGGTAGCTCTGATCATGATCGGGAGCGAGGGGATAATATTCATCAAGGTTATAAGAAGTAACGTCCTTAAAGGTGATTTCGCCTGCTTTGTTCATTTCGGTAAGGCACTTGTACATACCTACGGGAGTAGAACCGGTAGCAAGACCGAGTACGCAGGAAGGATTAGCCTTAACGGTTTCCGCAATTATTTCTGCGCCCGCTTTGGACATTTCTTCGTAGTTTTCGCAAACAATAATTTTCATAACAAAAGTTTCCTCCGTTTATGTTTGAATTTACGAAGTGAATTCTAACACATTTATTTAAATATTTCAAGATATATGAGCAAATTTTGTAAAAATAATGCCGGCACATTTTTAGTGCCGGCAAAAACTTTTAAGCTTTTTTATCCTTAAGGAGGGTGAGAAGGTACATTACACAAACGATAATGCAGGTTACAAGGAAAATACCAAACATACCGAATCCCATAATTTCAAGAGATCTGATGGTATTTGCATACTTACCGTCTTCATTTTCTTCGGAAACCACTTCGCTTACCGTTTCGGATACTTCTTCAACAATTTCGGAAGATTCGCTAACGGAAACTTCGGTTTCACTGCCTTCCGCAAAAGCGGAAACGGCAAAAACTGAAAATACTGAAAGAGTGAGAACAGCTATGAGTAAAGCAGAAATTATTTTTTTCATATCAAGTCTTCTCCTTTAACCCAAAATACTGAGGATTATACCGCCTGCAATAACGGATGCAACCTGACCGGAAACGTTTACGCCGATAGAATGCATAAGCAGGAAGTTCTGGGGATCTTCTTTAAGACCCATCTTATGAACGACACGTGCGGACATAGGGAATGCGGAAATACCGGACGCACCGATCATGGGATTAACCTTCTTCTTGGAGAAGAGATTAAGGAATTTAGCAAACAGAACACCGCCTGCGGTATCAAAGATAAATGCAATAAGACCGAGAGCGATAACAATAAGTGTATCCCAACGGAGGAAGTCATTTGCTTTCATGGTGAATGCAACAACAATACCGAGAAGCAATGTAACGAGATTTGCAAGAACCTTCTGTGCGGTTTCGGAAAGGGAATCAAGTCTTCCGCATTCACGGATAAGGTTACCGAACATAAGGAATCCGATGAGAGATACACACTCGGGAGCAATAAGACCAACAACTATAGTAACTATAATGGGGAAGAGAATACGGGTTTTTCTGGAAACACCCTTGGGGGAATATTCCATACGTATAAGTCTTTCCTTCTTGGTGGTAAGAAGCTTTATAACGGGAGGCTGAACGATGGGAACGAGAGCCATATAAGAGTAAGCTGCAACGATAATTGCGCCGATATATTTTGTTCCGAACTGTCCCGCAACGAAAATACTTGTAGGACCGTCAGCGGCTCCGATAATGGCGATAGAAGCAGCATCTGTGATAAGGAAGCCTTCGCCAAACAGACCAAGGTCACCAAGCAAAGCGGCGAGGAACAAGGTCATAAATATACCGAACTGTGCGGATGCACCGAACAACATAAGCTTGGGGTTGGAAAGCAGAGGACCAAAGTCGATCATCGCACCGATACCGATAAACAGCAAAAGGGGTAAAAGCTCGTTTTCGATAGTAGCGCTGTAAAGTGTTTCGATAACCTCGGGTGCACCGGCTATGGGAAGGTTTACAAGTATTGCACCGAATCCCATGGGCAAAAGCAAGGTAGGCTCCATATCAAACTTGATAGCCAAGAAAATAAGAAATGCGCCTATAATCCACATTGCTATCATTCCGGGCTGTTCCGTTACGATTTTAACGGCATTTTCGTAGATAAACTCCAAAACAACATCTCCTTTAATAAAAAATAGACCTTCACCGTCAACAAAAGACGGTAAAAGTCTTGCAATTGAATGTCTGCGCGGACCGTTTCGGCCGTATTGACGCTGTAGACAACGGCATGTGCCGCCTGCTACTCCCTTTTACTTCGCCGTATTATACCATATCGAAACCTGTTTGTAAATACTTTATACAAAAAATATTTACTTAATATGTAATTTATGTTATAATAAAAATAATAAAATTCAGGAGATTAAAATGAACAATTCTCAAGGGAAAAAACCATCGTCCAAGCTTACGGCGGTATATATCGGAATCATTGCTCTTATAATCATAGGCGTTGCTGTATATATTGCCGTTCAGTACGATGCCGTTGAAGTTCTGTCTACAATCAAAAATATCGATCCTGTTTTCGTTTTGTTGGGAATATCTATGATCTTCCTTCAACTATATTCCGAAGCCGGATGTTTAAAGATACTTTTTTCCCTTTTGGGCAGGAAAATATCCTTTTTTTCCGCTTCCGGTTATGCGGGAACGGATCTGCTGTATTCTAATATTTCACCTGCACAGCTTGCTGGTCTCCCTGCAGCAGGGTACTCGATGTACAAGGACGGGATTGACACCCCCTCCGCTTGCAACGTGCTTGCCATTTATTCAATGTGTAACCGTATCGCCGTAGTCATCGTTGCGACCGCCGCTGTTTGTATCTTTCCTTTATTACTCAGTACCGGTTCCGCCCTTTTTATCTCTTTATTTGTTTACGGCGCTGTTGTAAATCTGTGCATAGTTGCCTTATTTGCCATCGCTTTATTCGCACCTTCCTTTGCAAGAAAACTTATTCCCGGTACTGTACGCTTTTTTTCCCGCTTTAAAGTATTTCGTATTACGGAAGCTACCGTTGAAAAATCCGTTCAAAGCGCAGAGGATTATATTTCCGCTTCCAGGATCATTCGCTCTTCTCCCCTTACGGTGTTTGCGGTGTTATTCATCTGTATAGTTAAGCGAATTATCAACTTTTCAATCGTTTACTTTGCTTACCTCGCCTTCGGTTTAAGAAACGAATCCTTTATTTATATTATTTCCGTACAATCGGTGTTGGCCGTTTCTTCGGAATCGGTTCCCATTCCCGGTTCTGCGGGCGTAGCGGAAAACGTTTTTACCATACTTTACAGCGGTGTTTTCGGGCCCAGACTGTATATTCCCGCTATGATCGTTACCCGTGCTCTTAATTTCTTTGCTTTGCTGGTAGTTAGCGGCGCTCACTCTTTGCTATATAGTCTTATAAACAGAAAGGGAAAACAAAAATGAAGAAAACGTTTTTAATTATATTTTCTTTTATCTTAATAATATCCGCAGTAAATTTCCGTGTTTTCGCCGACAATGAAGTAGTTGTAAATATAAACGCAGGGGATACGGTTTCCGGTGCTGTTGAATTCATGGCACACGGTATGGAAAATCTGCAGATAAGCATAGATGGCGTTTCTGTCGGTGCAGGTATAGGAAAACCTTATTTTTCTTTTAAAGCCGAAGGTCTTGAGTATGGCGGAGGAAATGTATATTACGGCGACGTTTCCTTAACGTCTTTGCCCTCCACCTCCGGTACCTTTAAAATGGTGTTTGATGAGAATATTCTGGAAAACGGAGATGCGGTACTGACTTACATAGCTGCATCAGGCGGATTCTCTTACCCCGAATTGCCGGTATATGGTACCTATAATCTTGACGATCAATCTATCGCAAACGTTTCTGTAATTTTACCCAACGGTAAGCCGGTCGCTCCTTCTTCCGTTATCCTTTATTATCCCGTTGAAGGAACAAACCAAGTAACAGAGGTTACCGAAGAATATGACCCTTTAAAAACTTATAACATAGGCGACGGATGGAATGCTTCCACAAATCTCGGCGGCAGTACACCCAACACACCGATATACGTTTCGTTTGTATTTGCAGACCTGCTTAATGAGATCAAAAACCAGACAGGCTCTGTAGCGGTATTCGACACATCAACGCTTGAAGACGGTGAGCACACCTTAACCGTTACCTGCGAAGGCGAAAACGTTAAGGAAATTAAATTCTTTACCGATAACACCGGTCCGTCCATCAATTTCGATTTTAAATTCGGAACGGTTATTTACAAAGACACGGTTTTCGAATTTTCTGCAGAAGATTTATCGGGCGAAGCAAAGATAAAAGCTGATATTGACGGCGAATTTTATCATTCCGGACGCACACTCGAATGGATATCCGAAGGAAGGCATCTGCTCACTCTTACCGCAACGGATAAATACGGAAATCAATCAACGTTTTGCACCGAATTCGTAATGTGTGATCGGGAAGACAGTATTATTAACGAAAGTATGCAAGTGCAGACTTCTTCTCCCGTTATAGACGGCAGGGGAGAGGAATATACTTTCGATATAGGAAATTCAAAATATTTTGTTTTTAAATACAAGGGCTCCACTTCGGAGAACAGATCGGTATCCGTATCGGCATTCGATTGGGAAGCCGAGCAGTATGTGCAGATAGGAACCGCACAGAGCGGCGCCGAAACAGAAATTCGTGTTGAGGATTTAAAGTACATTTCCGACGGAAAGGTTAAAATAATCGTTAAGCCCGATATATATGTTTCGGAATCGAATACCGTGGTTTGGATTACCGATACACAATATTATTCCAATTTCGAGGATCTCAACAATGTGTATGAGTTGATACTCAATTACAGCGTTGATCTTTATAAAAACGGTAAAGCGGGATATCTTATCCACACCGGAGATATTGTAGATACTTTTATTCCCGCAGACAAAGCGCAAAGCGAGTGGAAGTTTGCGGATAAGGTTCATGAAATTCTTGATAACGCAAATATGCCTAACGGCGTTCTTGCGGGAAATCACGATACCAACAACACTCCCGCCGATCTTACGTATTTTAACCGATATTTCGGAAAAGGCAGATTCTTCAGAAATAATTGGTACGGCGGAAGTTTGGATAACAATTCCTGCCATTACGATCTTGTTACAATTGGGGACACAGATTATCTGTTTTTATTTATCAGCAACGGTATAGAGGCGGATGAACGCACCGTCGCCTGGGCAAATGCGGTGTGCAAAGCTTATCCCGACAGATCGGTTATCCTGTGTACTCATTCTTATCTCGATACCGACGGAACGTATGTAAGCAATCTTCAGGATGTAAATGCATACAACCATTCCCGCGCAAAAGAAATTATGGAAAACATTATCGTTCCCAATGAAAATATTGTCGCTGTTCTCTGCGGCCACGTTCACGGAACCTGCCGTGTTCAAAGAGATCTCGGTAACGGCAGATACGTGTGGGAAATACTTTCGGATTACCAGTACGCCGAAACCGGTACGGCTCCCACCCATACCGCAAACGGATGCGATCTTGATGGAGAAGGGTATATACGTCTCATTTCCTTTGGCGAAAACGGTAAGATGAACCAGACCACATATTCGCCTCTCCACGATGATTATAATTTCTTTAAAGAAGATGACGATACATTTGAAGTAACGTTACAGACAAAAGACGCTGCGGTCAAGCTTAACACCGAAACAGCGGAAATTTATTTTGAACCCGAAGCCGAATTCAACACTGCCGTATTAGTTATAATTATCGGTGCGGCGTTGATCATCGGCGTAATATCCGCACGTATAATTCGCAAAAAAAGAAAGGGGTAATTTATGCTCGGACATAATGCAATAAACAAAATAGTTGATACTTATACAGACCTTTGCGTTTCGAACACCTCTACCGATCCCTCCTTGTTTGAAAAATATGACGTTAAGCGCGGATTGAGAGATATTAACGGTGTGGGCGTTCTCACCGGACTCACCGGAATATCCGACGTCCGCAACGAAGGACAGCTTTTATACCGCGGAATAGATGTTAAGGATATGGTAGCGGGTTTTACCAAAGAAAACAGATTTGGTTTTGAAGAGGTAATTTATCTGCTTTTAATGGGAAAACAGCCTACCGCAGATCAGCTTAAGGAATTCAAAAAGGTATTGGCGGAATACCGGATTCTGCCCCGTAATTTTGTGCGTGACGTTGTGCTCAAAGCTCCCACCGCAGATATAATGAATGCCCTTTCCAGAGAAGTGCTTACGCTTTATTCTTATGACAAAGCACCCGAGGATATATCTCTTTCCAACGTAATGCGCCAATGTTTACAGCTTATATCCGTATTCCCTCAGCTTGCTGTCTATTCTTTTCACTCATATAACTACAAAAAGAAAGGCAAAAGCCTTATAATTCATATTACCGATCCCCATCGTTCTATTGCCGAAGATATACTTGCATTGCTTCGTAACGATGAGCAGTATACTCCCTTGGAAGCACAGGTGCTGGACACAGCTTTGGTTCTTCACGCAGAGCACGGCGGCGGTAATAACTCCACATTCACCACCCGTGTTGTTTCTTCTACCGGCACGGATACTTATTCTGCCATAGCTTCCTCTTTATGTTCTCTCAAAGGTCCAAAGCACGGCGGCGCTTCGCTTAAAGTTATGGAAATGTTCGATAACATCCGTAAAAACGTAGAAAATTGGAATGATGAAGAGGAAATACGTGAATACCTTTCCAAAATGCTGGATAAGCAGGTATTCGACCGCACGGGTCTTATTTACGGTGAGGGCCACGCCGTGTACTCAAAAGCCGATCCCCGTGCAGAGGTATTCCGCTCCTGCGTTGAATCTCTTGCCCACGAAAAAGGAAAAACAAAGGATTACAATTTGTACCGTGCAGTAGAAAAGCACGCAATAGATCTTATTTCCCAAAAACGCCGTATTTATAAAGGCGTTGTAACCAACGTGGATTTTTACAGCGGTCTTGCATATAGTATGCTGGGCTTGCCCAAGGAATTATATATACCCATCTTCGCAACCTCACGTTTGGCAGGATGGTCCGCCCACAGAATGGAAGAGCTTATCAACGCCAGCAAGATAATCCGCCCCGCTTATCACACCACTTGTGAAGAGCAGAGCTATATTCCGCTTGCAGAAAGATGATTGTTGACAAGCGTTAATCTCTGTGATATAATCAAGCAATTTTTTAAAACGAGGAACGATATGTTTATTAACACAATATTATTTAATGTTAATAATTCCATTCAGCGCGCTTTTGCAGCCAGACGTTGGCAGCATATCGCGCTTATGCCGTTTTACTCGTTTTCTCGACTATCCGCATAGTCATTTTTGTTAAACGAAAACAGCGGTATAAGCCTTTGTAGTGCTTATACCGCTGTATTTTTATTTATAAGGAGTAAAATTATGGACACATTTGAATCACTCACCAACTATTACAATACAAAAGACGAGAGCCTTCGCTTATCTACGCGCCACGGTAGCGTTGAATTTCTTACAACTGTAAGATACGTGGAAAAATACCTTTCGGAAAACCACCGCATTTTGGAGATAGGCGCCGCAACAGGCAAATATTCTCATTATTTCGCACAAAAAGGATATAAAGTAGATGCAATAGAATTGGTGCAACACAATATTGACGTGTTTAATTCATTAACCTTACCGGAAGAAAAAGTAACAGTAATGCAAGGTAACGCTCTTGATCTCTCCCATATCAAAGACGAAACATACGATATTACGTTATTACTCGGTCCGATGTATCATTTATACACGGTTGAGGAACAATTAAAAGCTCTTTCGGAAGCCATACGTGTAACCAAACCAAAAGGAAAAATATTTGCGGCATACTGCAACACAGATATGACGGTTTATCAATATTGCTTCAAACGCAATATGGTAAAATACGAGCTTGACAGGGGAATGATCGAGGCAGAAACTTTTAAGCTTTATTCAACGCCGGAAGAAATATTTCAAATGCATCGCAAAGAAGAAGTATATAAACTTACCGAACAATTTGATGTTACCCGTCTTCACTATGTCGGAACGGATATGTTGACCAGATTAATTGACGAAACGGTTGATAATATGGATGATTCAACATTTGATCTGTATATGAAATACCATTTTTTTGTATGCGAACGAGAAGATATGGTAGGTGTTACCAACCATATGCTTGATATACTGGAAAAAAACTAAATTATACCGTTCTGTTTCAAATATTCATCAAGAATTTCCGTGGCGGTTCTTATACAATCAATACAGCATACTCTTTTGGAGTAATATTCCGGCGTTCTTTCACCGGGAAGGGGTGCGGTTGATTTACCTTCTGCTCCCAGTATCTCTCTGCAGGTGTAGCTGCCGTTGATTTCGGCAAATTTCTTTACAAGCGCCTGAATGGTTGCGTAATGATCGATCTTTGCGTTTCTGTCGTTTATATCGTCATAACCGAAAATCGCCCCCGCCGCAAGACACATGCCCAGACACGCTCCGCAGGTTTCACGCAGTCTGCTTATACCGCCGCCAAACGAAGATGCCAATCTGAAAGACGTTTTTTCGTCAAATCCGGTAATATCTCCGAAGGATGCAAACACCGCTTGTGAGCAATTTGCGCCTTTCAAAAACAGATTAACAGCAGTTTCGGAACGTTTCATAACACAAAATCCTTTTAAACACTTAAAATTATTAATTTAATTATACATAAAACTAAAAATAAGTCAAATATATGTTGAAAATAATAATAAATTGTGTTATACTCTAACGTCGAGATGTTATGTGCATCGTATTTATTCGGTTAATAAAATTTATCATATTTTTTAGAGGTGTTATTATGCTTACAGCAATTGCCGGTATCAACTGGGGAGACGAAGGAAAGGGAAGAATGGTTGACCTTCTCAGCGAAGACTATGATATAGTCGTTCGTTATCAGGGCGGTAACAACGCTGGTCATACCGTTGTTAACGAAAGAGGTAAATTCATACTCAATCTTTTGCCTTCCGGTATTCTTCGTACCACCACCGTTAACGTAATGGGTAACGGTATGGTTATAGACCTTAAGCATCTTTGCGAGGAGATTGGCCGTCTTCGTGATGGCGGTATTGAAATCACTCCCGAAAATCTTAAAATAAGCGACCGCGCAGTTATCTGTATGCCTTACCACGTGCGTATGGACTGTCTTGAGGAAGAGCGCCTTGCAGACAAAAAGTTTGGTTCTACCCGCCGCGGTATCGCACCCGTATATGCAGATAAATACTATAAAAAAGCCTTCCGTATGGGCGATCTCAGAAACATTGCTGCTCTTGCTTCCAAGGCAGATTCCATTGCAGAGTGGAAAAATCTTACCGTAGCTTCCGGTTACGGCGATACTCCCGTAAAAGGCGAGGATATCATTGCATATCTTCAGGAATACGGCACTCCTCTGCTTCCTCACGTTTGCGATACCGGTCTGTATCTCCACAACGCAAACGAGCAGGGTAAAAAGATCATGTTTGAAGCACAGCTCGGTGCACTTCGTGATATAGATTTCGGTATATATCCTTATACCTCTTCTTCCAACACTATTGCTGGCTATGCTCCCGTTGGCGCAGGCGTACCCGGTCTTAAGCTCGATTGCGTTATCGGTATTATGAAAGCATATTCCTCCTGCGTAGGCGAAGGTCCTTTCACTTGCGAAATGTTCGGTGACGAAGCTCACAAGCTTCGTGAAGCGGGCGGAGAATACGGTGCGGCTACCGGCCGTCCCAGAAGAGTCGGCGGATTTGACGCTGTTGCTTCCCGTTACGGCGTAAGAATGCAGGGCGCAGACGTGCTTGCTCTTACCAAAATGGACGTACTTTCCTGCTTTGATAAAATTCCCGTTTGCGTTGCTTACAAGGTTGACGGTGAATTGGTATACGATTTCCCTGTAGGCGAAGCGCTTGACAAAGCCGAGCCCGTATACGAATATTATGAAGGCTGGGGCTGTGATATAAGCGGATGCCGTAAGTTTGACGAGCTTCCCGAAGCAGCTCAGGCTTACGTTCGCAAGATAGAAGAGCTTTCCGGCTGCCGTATAGGATACGTTTCCGTTGGCGCAGGCAGAGAGCAGTATATCGTTTGCGAATAATTTTACGGAGTTTTTTGAAATGTACAAAATTGGATTTGATAATAAAAAATATATCACTCTCCAATCCCAGCAAATTCGTGACCGTATAAACCATTTTGGCGGAAAGCTTTATCTTGAATTCGGCGGAAAGCTTTTTGATGATTACCACGCAGCCCGTGTTCTGCCCGGATTCGAGCCGGACAGTAAGCTTCAGATGCTTCTTTCTCTCAAGGATGAAGCCGAAGTCGTTATTGTTATCTCCGCTGATGATATAGAAAAAAATAAAGTACGCGGCGATCTCGGCATTACTTATGATGCTGAAGTGCTCCGCCTTATAGATGCATTCCGTTTGTGCGGTCTGTACGTAGGCAGTGTTGTGTTTACACAATACTCTTTACAGCCTGCCGTTGTCGCCTTTGAAAAACGCCTTGAACGGCTCGGAATCAAGACCTACCGTCATTACCGTATAGAAGGTTATCCCTCCAATACTGCGCTTATAGTAAGTGATGAGGGGTACGGCAGAAACGATTATATAGAAACCTCTCGTTCTCTCGTTGTGGTTACCGCACCGGGGCCGGGAAGCGGTAAAATGGCTGTTTGCTTATCTCAGCTGTACCACGAGCATCGCCACGGTGTTAAGGCGGGGTATGCAAAGTTTGAAACCTTCCCCGTATGGAATTTACCTTTGCGTCATCCCGTTAATATTGCCTACGAAGCGGCAACCACCGATCTTGACGATGTTAATATGATCGACCCCTTTCATCTGGATGCGTACGGAAAAACCTGCGTCAACTATAACAGAGATATAGAAATTTTCCCCGTATTACACGCTATCTTCCAAAAAATATACGGTGAATGCCCTTATAAATCTCCCACGGATATGGGAGTAAATATGGCAGGATACTGTATCTTTGACGATGATGCGGTGTGCGAAGCATCCCGTCAGGAAGTAATTCGCCGTTATTTTGCTGCTATGTGCCAGCAAAAGAAGGCTATGGGCGATAATGACACGGTTTTCAAAAATGAACTTTTGATGAACCGTTGTGCTCTTCACGTGAGCGACAGAAGTGTTGTTACCGCTGCACGCGCAAAAGCAGAGTCAACAGGTATGCCTGCGGCAGCCCTCGAATTGCCGGACGGTAAACTGATAACCGGAAAAACCTCGGATCTTCTCGGCGCTTCCAGCGCAATGCTGCTGAATGCACTAAAATATCTTGCCGGGCTGGATGATGATCTTTTGCTTATTTCCCGAGAAATAATCGAGCCCATCGCAGAGCTTAAAGTCGGACATCTGGGCAACAGAAACCCCAGACTTCATACCGATGAGGTTTTGATCGCTCTTTCAATTTGCGCAGTTACCGATGAAAACGCAAAGAAAGCTTTGGATATGCTTTCAAAGCTCAGAAATGCAGATATGCATTCATCCGTTATACTCTCGCAGGTTGACGAAAGCTTGCTGAAAAAGCTTGGTATAAACCTTACCTGCGAACCTATATATCAGACAAAAAAGCTTTACCATAAATAAGGAGCTGTCTTATGAATAAGATTACCGAATATTTCGGCACAATGGTATTTAACGATAACGTACGTAAAGAGATGCTTCCTCCCGAAGCTTATAAAAGCCTGCAGGAAACTATCGAAAACGGTACGAGCCTTGATATTTCTCTGGCAAACGTTGTCGCTTCCGCAATGAAAGAGTGGGCTATTGAAAAAGGTGCTACTCATTATACCCATTGGTTCCAGCCGATGACGGGTATCACAGCGGAAAAGCACGATTCCTTCTTCTCTTTGGAAAAGGGAACGGGTAAGATAATTGTCGGCTTTTCCGGTAAGGATCTTATTACAAGCGAGCCCGATGCATCTTCTTTCCCTTCGGGGGGCCTCCGTGCAACCTTTGAAGCACGCGGCTGTACCGCTTGGGACCCCACCTCCGATGCGTTTGTTAAAAACGATACTCTTTATATTCCCTCCGCTTTTTGTTCTTACGGCGGTGAGTGTCTTGACAGAAAAACTCCGTTGCTCCGTTCCATTCAGGCTTTGGACGTTCAGGCTAAGCGTTTGCTCAAGCACTTTGGGATAGATGCACGCCGCGTTGTTCCCATGGTTGGCGGCGAGCAGGAATATTTTCTTATAGACGAAGAGTTTTACCACAAGCGTGAAGATCTTAAAATCACCGGAAAGACCTTGTTCGGGGCCACCGCTCCCAAAGGTCAGGAGCTGGATGATCATTACTTTGGCGTTATTCCTTTCAAGGTTAAAAACTTTATGACAACACTTGACAGGGAATTGTGGATGAGAGGCATCCCCGCAAAGACCGAGCACAATGAAGCGGCTCCTTGTCAGTACGAATTGGCACCCATCTTCACTGATTGTAACCGTGCTATCGACCAGAACCAGCTCACTATGGATATAATGAAAAAGGCTGCAAAAGAAAACGGACTTCGCTGTCTGCTTGCTGAAAAGCCTTTCAATTCCGTAAACGGCAGCGGTAAGCACAACAACTGGTCCCTTTCGGCAGACGGTAAAAACCTTCTTGCTCCCGGCAAGGATATGCCAAACAACAAGCTGTTCTTGTTGATGATATGTGCAGTTCTTAAAGGTGTAGATACTTATCAGGATCTTATCCGCATCTCCGTTGCTACCGCAGGAAACGATAAACGTCTAGGCGGTTACGAAGCACCTCCTGCCATCATTTCCATATTCCTCGGCAAACGTATTACAGATGCTCTTAAATCATTTGTAAACGGTTCAAGCGTAGCTGCAGACGAAAGCCAGCAGCTTCCTTTGGGCGTTAACGTTCTGCCTCAGTTCGCTAACGACGGTGAGGACAGAAACCGTACTTCTCCTTTTGCTTTTACCGGAAACAAGTTTGAATTCAGAATGCCCGGTTCTTCTATGTCCATAGCGATGTGTAATACCGTTATCAATACCGTAGTTGCAGAATCTCTTTGCGAATTCGCAAACACACTTGATAACGCTGATGACGTTTCCAAAGCTATAGATTCCATTATTGCCGACACATATTATAACCACAAGCGTATTATTTTCAACGGCAATAACTATTCCGAAGAATGGGTGAGAGAAGCAGAGAGACGCGGTTTGCTCAATCTTTCCAACACCGCTATGGCACTTCCGCACTATGTTGCCGAAAAGAACGTTAAACTCTTTGGAAAGCACGGAATACTTAACGAAAAAGAAATGCTCTCACGCTATGACGTTATGCTTGACGAGTATTCCAAGACTGTTAATGTAGACGGTGCCACTATGGTACACATGGCACGCCGCCGCATTTTACCTGCAGTTTCTTCATACGTCGCTTCTGTTTGCGATAACGCAGAGAAGAAGAAAGCTATGACTCTTTCTTATCAGGTAGAATACGAGCTTGCGTTAAAGCTTAACGATTGTGCCGTTTCTATTTACAATGAGTGCGAAAGCCTTTCTGTTTTGCTTGATAAGGCAAAGGGCGTTTCTGACAAGCTGGAAAAAGCACAGTTGTTTGCCGCTCAGATCATTCCTTGTATGGACAGATTGCGTGCAGCCGCTGACACAGCTGAACTGTATGTTCCCAAAGACGTATGGCCTTTCCCCACATATACCGAAATACTGCTTTAATATTTTTAAATCTCCGGTAAAAAATACCGGAGATTTTTTTATGATATTCATATTGTGCTTGAAAAGTTCATAATTAAATGGTACAATATATTTACAGGAGGGAGAAATATGAATATTTTCCAGTTCCTTACGCCAAAAAGCAACGTCGCGTATGTAGAAATTAATTGCACACTTCGTCAAGCTCTTGAAAAAATGCGGTTTCACGGTTATACCGCTTTGCCTGTTATTGACAATGAGGGGAGATATGTCGGCACTGTAAACGAAGGAGATTTTCTCTGGGATATAGTTAACCGCAACGAGTCCGATCTGAAGAGCCAGGAAAAGAGACCGGTATCCGAAATTCTTCGTACAGATTGGAATCCGCCTATTGATATTACTGCTTCACCGGAAGAACTGCTTCACAAAGTACAAGCGCAAAATTTCCTGCCGGTTATCGATGCAAGAGGAGTTTTTGTAGGTATCATTACCAGAGGACGTATTATCAAATACTTCACCGGCACTTATCTTACTGTATAAATCATTAAAAATTTTCACCCCAAGAAGCAGATTGCCATCTTGGGGTGATCGGTTAAAAAGGAATGTTTATGGTATTACTGAGTGAAGAAAAAGAATTTAATTCTATAAAGGAACTCACGCTTTTTGTAAAAGAGCAATTGGAAGCGCTCTCATATGAGGTTATCTGTGCCGCATACCTTGATAATGAAAATAATTTAATATCACTGGTTGAGTTGGGTGTAGGAACACGCAATAACGTTGATACCGGTGCAGAACAGCTTATAAGATACGCCCATGCAATTATGTGCAAAAGGGTAGTGATGTATCATAATCATCCCTCGGGAGATTCCGCTCCGTCCGAATCGGATATTGTTGCCACCAGACGATTATACAAGCTTACGTTTATAAACGGAATTGACCTTGTAGACCATATAGTGGTATCCAAAAGCGGATATCATTCCATATTTTCAGTTTCACCAGATATTACCTTGTGGTAAGCGATACGCTCTTCACCGTTTTCAAGATATATTATTCCGCATTCAACAAAGCCGTGCTTACGCAAAAAGCTTCTCATTGGAATATTGTCCTCGTGAGTGTCGATACGCAGATTTTTATATTTCTTTTCCCCGTATTTTATACATTCGGAAGCTACACCCCGTCTGTTGCTGTTTACTGCAATACGATGGATCACGCCGTAATCTTCGTCGTTTACCCAACCGTTTCCTTTAATATAGGAATAGGTTTTATCAGGACCGTCAAGCAGAGAAAATACGCCGATAATTTCTTCATCTTCTTCGCAAAGCAGACACACCCCTGCGTTAATATCGTTAATTATCGTGCTTTCAAACGGATATCCGTTTGCCCACTGCTTTATGTTTCCGTTTTTCCGCATATATGCGCGGGCGTTATCGAATATTATTTTAATTGTATCAATATCACTTATTTTCGCTTTTCTGATGTTCATTTTAACTCCATAATATATTTTAAATAAGGATTTTCATGAAATATAAAAATATTACCTTTGGAACCTTTTTGGAAAGGTCAAACAGATTTGTGGGCACCGTTGAAATTGACGGCACGCCACAAACCGTACATATAAAAAACACCGGCCGTTGCAAAGAGCTTCTTGTTCCCGGAGCACGCACGGTTTTGGCTGTTTCGGATAATCCGAACAGAAAAACCAAATACGATCTAATTGCAGTTTACAAGCACGGCACACTTTTGATCAATATGGATTCTCAGCTTCCCAATGATCTTGTTTGGGAATGGCTGCCTCAAAGCGGCATTTTTTCAGAAAATGCTGTATATAGCAGGGAAGTAACCTACGGGAATTCAAGGTTCGATCTTTGCGTTAAAGACGAAGAAAGCACCGCTTTTATCGAAGTAAAGGGTGTTACACTTGAAGAAAACGGATATTGCCGTTTTCCCGATGCACCTACCGAACGGGGTCTTAAGCACATTAATGAATTAACAAAGTGCGTTGATGAAGGTTATAAGGCATATATAATCTTTGTAGCGCAATTCTACGGTGCAAAAAGTGTATCTCCAAACTACGATACTCATCCCGAATTCGGTGATGCGCTGAAGAATGGAATTTCAAAGGGAGTCAAGGTTATCGCCGTGGATTGCAAGGTTGCTCCGGATGAAGTGTTCATTAATAAAGAAATTACGTTTAATACATAAAGGAAAAATTATATGTATTCGCTTTTATTGTCTTTGATATATCTTTCTTTTGTAAGCCTCGGCCTGCCGGATTCACTCCTTGGTGCGGGATGGCCGATTATGCATTCCGAATTCGGAGTTCCCATATCATATATGGGCATGGTTACAATGATAATATCGGGAAGCACTATCGTTTCCAGTCTGTTCTCCCACAAGGTTATACGTAAATTCGGTACACCCGTCGTTACTACAGTCAGTGTTTTTCTCACAGCAGTAGCTTTGCTCGGTTTTTCCTTGTCTTCCGCATATTGGATGCTTCTTATCTTTGCAATACCATACGGGCTCGGAGCAGGAGCAATAGATGCGGCGTTGAATAACTATGTTGCGTTGCACTATTCTTCAAAGCATATGAGCTGGCTTCACTGTTTTTGGGGTGTCGGCACTATTATAAGCCCCTTTATAATGAGTAACGCACTTTCAACTTCAACGTGGAACAGCGGTTACAGAACCGTTATGTATGTTCAGCTTATTATCGGACTTATACTTCTGATTACAATACCGGTATGGAAAATAAATCAGGGGAAAGAACAGACAGAAATATCGGAAAAAAAGATTGGTTTGCTTGATGTATTTAAAATAAAAGGCGTACCTTTTATTCTGCTGGGTTTCTTTGCATACTGTGCCGCTGAATCTACGGCTATGGGATGGGCAAGTACGTATTTTACTCAAGTAAAAGGCATAGACGGGGAAACCGCAGCAGCCTATGCCTCTCTGGTATTTATAGGTTTGACAGCAGGAAGATTTTTTGCAGGTTTTCTTATGGATAAAATAGGCGACCGCAAAATGATACTTCTTGGAACCGCCATTACGGTTATTGGTATTGCTTTGTTATTATTACCAATCAGAAACAACGTCTTCTCTATAAGCGGTTTTGTTATTATCGGTCTCGGATATGCGCCCATTTATCCTTGTATTATCCATTCTACTCCCATTAATTTCGGTGCGGAAAATTCCGGTGCCATTATTGGTATTCAAATGGCGGGAGCTTACCTTGGCTCCACTTTTATGCCGCCCCTTTACGGTGTTCTGGGTAAATGGATAGGATATGAAATGATGCCTGTATATCTTTTGATCTTCGTGATCTTTATGGTTATTATGACAGAAAGAACCTTTAAAGTTGCCGCAAAGACGATGTCTTAGGCATTTTTTATCATATTTTCAAGACGTTTTGCGGATTCTGCAAGCTCACAAACGCACTTTAACGCCTCGGCTTCGGTACGTACACCTTGATTTGCCAGATATTTATCCGCTTCAAGGGTGAGGTAACCGCTGTATCCTATTTTCTTAAGGGAAGCGGCAACAGCGCCGAAATCTATCTGCATAGAAAACGGTATGTTGTGCGAATCATACTTTTTGTCATTATCGTGAATATGGAGCGCCTGCAGATGATGTCCCAGCGCTTCTATCATTTGAGAAGCAGACGTGTCTTTTCCCATCATCTCCGCGTGTCCGATATCCAGACAAGCAACGAAATATGCGTCATTTACAGCATTAAGATGGGCAAGAAAGCTTTCGGGAGAAGAGCACGCGGCGTGATCCGCACAGTTTTTTGCATCAGACCAATTCCACATATTCTCGGTTGCTATCTTCACTCCGTGCTCTTTTGCGAAAGGCAAAAGCTCAAAGTACATTTCTGCATTTTCTTCGGGTGTACGGTAGTTATCGGGATGGATAACGCAAATGCTTCCACCTGCCTCTGCAGTGCATTCTATGGCTCTTTTGCATCTGTCTCTTATCTCTTTGCAGTAAACGGGAAAAGGCGCGTGAGATTGATTACAGTGGATACCGTAATCCTCACCGATACGTTTAAGCTTTCTCGCAAAAGCCAGATATTCATTACTGCTTAGAGGATGATCTATATCCTTTATACATTTGTTTCCCCAATCATAGACACCCATTTTGAACATGGAGAAATCCCAAGCGTCAAAGCCTGCCTTTCCCACAAGCTCAACAGCCTTTTCTTCGCCAACAAAGTTGGCAATAGAGCCGATCTCGGTAGATATAAGCATATGTACACCTCGTTTGTTTGTTTTTTATAATTTTACCAAAACTATATATTTAAGTCAAGAATTAAAAGGAGAATTTATATGTTAACTGTTGGTACAAAAGCGCCCGATTTCACGTTATTGGATAAAGAGGGAAACACCGTTTCTTTATCTGATTTTTTCGGAAAAAAGATAGTTTTATATTTTTACCCCAAGGATAATACTCCCGGTTGTACAAAGCAAGCCTGCGCCTTTGCAAGTGCATACGATGACTTTAAATCCAAGGATGTTACGGTTATCGGTATTAGCAAGGACAGCGTTGCATCCCACAAAAAGTTTGCGGAAAAATATTCTCTTCCTTTTGTATTGCTTTCCGATCCGGAGCTTGTTGCTATAAAGGCTTATGACGTATGGCAGGAAAAGAAGATGTGCGGCAAAGTGGGTATGGGAGTTGTCCGTACTACATTTATTATTGATGAAAACGGTAATATCGAAAAAATTATGCCCAAAGTAAAGCCCGATACCAACGCACAGGAAATACTTGAATATCTTGCATCTGAAAAATAAAATATCGTATACCGAGAGTACCTTAAAGACTCTCGGTATATTTTGTCACTTCACCGAACTTATAAAAATTACCCCGAGAACCGGTATATCTCGGGGTAATTACATTTATTATTGATAATAGCAGCAGCAAAACAGCCAAGCGTATTCCTTATACTCATAAACGGGAGTATCACCGAAAATATAGCCGTATGAATCGGAGGAAGACCACCACTGT
>JAGCNA010000082.1 GCA_017646185.1 Clostridia bacterium | reverse complement strand
TGTTAAAACCTTCTTCTGTTATCAGTACCGGCACGTTGAGGGTGGAAAGGGTATTGAAGCCCTCTATTTCCACCTTGGTGACCTTGTCGCCATCGGGAGAAAGCTGGGGGATAACCACGGTAACGCTGCCGCTTGCGGAATAATCAACGATAATATCGGTTACGGTGCAGGTGCCGTCCCCGTTGCTCTTGTAGGTTACAACGTAGGGCGCTTCCTCGAATACAGTCTTGTTTATATCCGTGTAGGTGGTTCCGCTGGCATCGGTAGCGCAGGCAACCAGCATCACCGCGCAGAACAGATATGCAAGTACAGATACCCAAACACGGGGCTTTTTGTAATTAAGAGAATTGTTTATTCTTTTCTTCGCGTTGCCGCTTTCGTTAAAATTAACGGGACCGGGGGCAGGGAAACGGCGGTTGGAAGCGAAAGAAAGCAGAGCTTTGGTATATGCTTTTTTCATTTCTTCATCTCCTTGTGTGCGTAACAGCTTTTCATCACAGCTCATTTCCATGTCAAGGCTCATGCGGTTAAAGGCGAGCCAGCACAGGGGGTTAAACCAATGAACTGCAAGCAATATAAATGCAAATGGCTTTATAAAATGGTCAAAACGGTTAATGTGACATCTTTCGTGAGCGATAACCTTTTCACGGGTGATATCGTCAAGCCCGTAAGGGATATATATTTTGGGCTTAATAAATCCCAGCGTAAAGGGAGAAAGTACGTTTTCCGAGCAGAATACGTTTCCTTCATAGCGAGTGGCGGTGGACATTCGCCTGTAAACTATGATATAGGATACAGCTCCGTATATCAGCATAGCGGCAACACCGCACAGCCAAAAAGCGGTGAGTATCTGCATTACGGATACGCCCGTATTCGGAGAAATTACGGGAGCAACGGGTATATCGGTTATAACGTTTTGGTTTCCTGCCTCCGGAATAATATCGGGCGATAAAAATTCGTTGGGCAAAGGGTCAGTTATAACGGTTTGCACGTTTGCTTCTCCAAAAATCTGACCGATTCCGAAAATGCTCAGCTTTGTACCAACGCTGAAAGGAAGGCACAGTCTTAGTGCCACAGCTATCCACAGAATATATGAATGTTTTTTGGGAGCGCGGGCGAGGATCAGCCTTGCAATCATTACCACGGCAACCACAAAGCAGGCTTTTACACTCATTTCCAGCACGGTTAATACAGCATTCATATTATTTCTCCTTGTGCTCGTCGATAAGACGCTTCAGCTCTTCACTTTCTTCTTCGGAAAGTGTTTTTCCTCCCAAAAAAGTAACCAGAAACTTAGGCAGAGAGCCTTCGAAGGTGTTTCTCACAAAATGCTCGCTGGAATCCTTTTGTACGCTTTCTCTGGGAATAAGGGAGGTTACAACGGTGTTTTCGTTTTGCGCGTAACCTTTTTCGCACAGCTTCTTAAGTGTGGTGTATGTGGTGGATTTTTTCCAGCCCAGTCTGTCGGCGCAAAGCTCAACCAGCTTGCCCGATGCCACCGGCTCGTTATCCCATACCACAGACATAAATCTGTAATCGCTTTCGCATAATCTTAAATTGTCCATTTTTGTTACCTCTTTTTTTACCGTTTTGTGTGCACACGGAGGTTTGTAACTACCAACCTCTGGGTTTAGTCTACAACAACCAACCAAATTTGTCAATACCTTTTTAAAAAAATCTGCCAAAAAAATTTTTGGCAGATAAAATATCAGTTTGCTTTGTAATATGCTACCGCAAGATCTACCACCAGACCGTAGCTTGCGCTGCCTGCCTGCTGACCTTGGCTTTCAAGATAAGAATTGTTTATGCTTCCCACAACCTGAGACGCGGTGGAATCGGAATATTTTTTAAAAAATTCAGAATAGGCAGTCAATTCGCTTCTTATATCCGGGGTAATACTTTCTTTAACAAATTCCTTATATAAATTACCGTCCGCCTTGTTTAACGCCGAAAGCAGATATTCCAGCATATTAAAAAGACCGCTGTACCTAACGTATTCGTTTTCGCTGTTCATACATACCAGAAATGCAACGAAATTTGCTTCGTCTTCACGGGCAATCCCCCGCTGATGAGACATTTCGTGGGCAATTGTAAAGGGCATAACGAAATCGGGATAATTAAAATTAATGTTTGCTTCTCCGGTAAAAAAGGAGTATACTCCGGATATGTGAGTGTATGTCATAACAGGGGAGAGGGAAACAAGCTTGGGGTTTGAATCAAACCAAGAGATAAATTCGTTTTCGCCGCAGTAATCCTTAAATGCGGTCTTTATCTCGTTGACCAGCTCGTCGTATCCGTAGGGGCACACCGTTGCGCCCGTAACGTCTTTCTTTACGGAAACGGTGTTTATCTCTTTTACAACCTGCTCTGCGGTATATTTTAATTCTTCGGCTGTTACCTTGTTTTTTTCAAGCCCTAAATTCTTATCCAGCGTGTGTCTGAAATAGCAGGGACCGAACACTGCGAAAAAGGTTGTGGCAAGCACAAGAATTATGATAATAAGCGGACGTAAAGCACGGTAGTACTTTTTGCCGTCCTCTTCGCATATATATTTATTTGTAACTAGCACATACAGCACAGCGGCGGGAATAAGCAAAAACAGTACCATTTCTCCCACGGAAAAGGGGATAAAATTGGTTACCGCCGCCAGAATACCACGGAAAAATTGGGAAGGATACCTTGTCCACCATTCTGCAAATACGGGGAAAATCCTTGCCGCCAGATATATAATTAGACTTGCTCCGCACACCGCCGAAGCGGTAATAACGGCAGGTGTAAGCAACCGTCTTTCCTTCATACCACACTCTCCTTTACGAAGATATAATACCATTTTGGTTTACTAAAAAACAGCGTATTTTGTAAATAATTATGATAAATTCGCCATTTTTTACAATTGTACACAAATACTTTAATATTTGTTAATATTTTGTTCACATTTCAATGTTATAATTCCAACAAATTATTGTGGAAAGTAGGGGCAATTTTTTTGAAGAGAATTTTAAAAACTCTTATAAAAAAGCCGGCTTTAATAAGTACGATCACATTCGTTTTACTCGCCGTTGTCATAGCATCCGTTGCCTTTGCGGGAAGAACTCCTGCCGCTTCGGACGAGTCCTTGCCCGTTTTGGAGCAAACGGCTATGCGCCAGGGCTACGGTTTGTATATTGACGGCAAGCTCGTTGCCGCAACGTCTATCGAAGCTGTTATACAGGATACTCTGGATTACGTGTTGGAATCCCGTTTGAACGAATTTTCCGCAGACACGGTTACATCCGGTTCCTTTACCAATACCATTACCACCGTTTACGGTGAATACGAAGAAAGCGCATTCGTTACCTCCGCTTCTCTTGCGGCTCTTTTGGGTATAGAGAGCGAGGATTCCTATACGGTTTCCGTTAAGGATTATAACGGCGCCGAATGCGGCGTAAAGCTTAATCTCCGCGTTACTACGGAGAGCAAGGTTACAAACGTTCTCGAATCCGATATAGTTTACGTAGATAACGGCAACCTTCTCGCTACCCACGAAGACGTGGTAGTTGTTGAGGGACAAGACGGTATTACAGAGGATGTATACGAATCCGTTTATATCAACGGTGAATGTATTTCCAAAAAGTACCTTTCTTCTACCGTTGTTGTAGAAGCGGTGGACCGTGTTATTGAGCGCGGCGTTCTGGATAACGAGCGTTTTACTGCCTCTTCCGGTGACACTTCTGTTAATGACAGTCCCTTTATCATGCCCTATGACGGCGGATTTATATCATCCTATTACGGCTGGCGCAGTATGGGCTGGCACACCGGTATTGATATTATCGGCGGTTTGGGTGTTCCTTGCTACGGAGATCCCTTCTGGGCAGCACGCGACGGCGTGGTTACCTTTGCGGATTATTCCGGTACTTACGGTCTTGTTATTATAATTCAGCATGAAGACGGCTCTGAAACCAGATACGCTCACTGCAGTACCATAAAGGTAGAGGTTGGCGAAGTTGTTGAGCAGGGTCAGATCATTGGTAATATCGGCGACACAGGCTTTGTGACAGGC
>JAGCNA010000081.1 GCA_017646185.1 Clostridia bacterium | reverse complement strand
TTCGGATATGAACTACACCCACGTGGAGATCATGCCCATAGCGGAGCACCCCTTTGACGGTTCATGGGGGTATCAGGTTTGCGGATATTACGCACCCACGTCCCGTTTCGGAAGCCCCGAAGATTTTATGTATTTCGTAAACAAGCTTCATTCCAAGGGGATAGGCGTAATTCTTGACTGGGTGCCTGCCCACTTTCCCAAGGATGAACACGGGCTGTATGAATTTGACGGAAGCCCCTTGTACGAATATTCCGACCCCACCCGTATGGAAAACAAAGGCTGGGGCACAAGATGCTTTGACGTAGGCAGAAACGAGATAAGAAGCTTCCTTATCTCCAACGCCTGCTTCTGGCTGGATAAATATCATATCGACGGATTGCGTATAGACGCTGTCGCATCCATGCTTTATCTGGATTACGACAGAAAAGCAGGGGAGTGGCATCCCAACGTACACGGCGGCAACCATAATCTGGAAGCCATATCCTTCTTCCAACATCTGAACAAGGTGGTGTACGATAATTTTCCCGACAGAATGATGATCGCCGAAGAATCCACCGCTTACCCCGACGTTACAAAACGCCACGGTCTGGGCTTTACCTTCAAATGGAATATGGGATGGATGAACGATACCCTTTCATATCTTCCCGTTGACCCTTACTTCAGAAGCGGAAGCCACGGCAAGCTTACCTTCGCAATGATGTATAATTTTGCGGAAAACTACGTGCTTCCCCTTTCTCACGATGAGGTGGTGCATTGCAAGCATTCCATTATCGGCAGATGCTCCGGTGATTATTGGCAGCAGTTCGCCACGCTCCGAGCGTATTTCGCATATATGATGGCGCACCCCGGCAAAAAGCTTTCCTTTATGGGCAACGAAATCGCCCAGTTTGCCGAATGGGATTACAAGGGACAGATCGATTGGTTTTTGCTTGAATACGAAAAGCACAGACAGTTCAAGGATTATATGCGGGCTTTGAACGGAGTTTATAAAGACACCCCCGCTTTGTGGGATCTGGACAGAGATTGGGGCGGATTCAACTGGGTAGACGCAGATGCGAGAGATGAAAATATGCTTATCTTCTCCCGTCTTTCCAAGTACGGAGAACGAGTTTACGCAATAATCAATTTTTCCGCTTCTCCCCACGATAATCGGACCTTTGCCGTAGAGTCCGGCGGATATTATTCCGTTTTGCTTAATTCCGATTCCCCGGAATTCGGCGGATGCGGCTATATGAAAAAGAAAACTCTCCGTGCCGTCAAGGACGGACACGGCGGGTATAAAATAACAGTATCAGTACCGCCGCTTGGCGCACTTTATATTAAAAAAAGGAGTGGGCAAAAGAAATGATCAAAAGAAAAGAATGTGTGGCAATGTTGCTTGCAGGGGGACAGGGAAGCCGTCTCTACCTGCTTACGGAGCGTCTTGCCAAACCCGCAGTTCCCTTTGGCGGTAAGTACCGCATTATAGACTTCCCCATATCAAACTGTATAAATTCGGGCATCGATACCGTGGGTGTGCTTACCCAGTATCAGCCCCTTGCTCTTAACGAATATATCGGTAACGGTCAGCCTTGGGATCTTGACCGTGTTTACGGCGGCGTTATGATGCTTCCTCCCTATCAGGGCTTAAAGCGGGCAGACTGGTATAAGGGCACCGCAAACGCTATTTACCAGAATATGCAGTTTATAGAAAAATACGATCCCGAATACGTGCTCATCCTCTCCGGTGACCATATTTACCGTATGGATTACGCCAAAATGATAAAAGAGCACAAACGCAATAAAGCAGACTGCACTATTGCGGTTATAGACGTTCCTCTTGCAGAGGCAAGCCGTTTCGGCATTATGAGCGCCCGTGAGGATATGTCCATATACGATTTCGAAGAAAAACCCAAAGCACCCAAGAGCACTATGGCGTCCATGGGCGTTTACGTGTTCAGCAAGGAAAAGCTGTTCAGCTATCTTATCGCAGACGAAAACGATGAAAACAGCGATAAAGACTTTGGTAAAAACGTTATTCCCGCAATGCTTAAAGCAGGGGAGAGAATGTTTGCATACCGCTTTGAGGGATATTGGAAGGACGTTGGAACCGTTTCCTCTCTCTGGGAAGCAAATATGGACCTTCTGGGCAACAATCCCCAGCTTGACCTTAACGACGGCTCCTGGAAGATATATTCCAGAAGCAACGCATATCCTCCCCACTACGTGGGCGAGAGCGCGGTTATCAAGAATTCCCAGATAACCGAAGGCTGTGAAATTTACGGAACGGTTATGAATTCCGTTATCGGCGGCGGCGTTACCGTTGCAAGAGGCGCCACCGTAAAGGACAGCGTTTTGTTTGATAACATAACCGTAAGCGAAGGCGCTTCCGTTTATTATTCTATGGTGGATTCCGGCACGGTAGTAGGCAAAAACGCCACCGTGGGCAAGGATAAGGATAACGGCGGCAAGCTTACTCTGGTAGGAAGCGGTCTTAACATAGCGGACGGTATTTCCGTTCCCGACGGAGAATTGATCTCCCAAAAAACACTCGCCGATATCGGCGGAGAGGCAGGTGCGAAATGAGCGTACTCGGTATAATCTTTTCCAATATTCACGATGAAAACGTGGCTGACCTTACCCGTCTTCGTACTATGGCTTCCGTTCCTTACGGATGCAGATACAGACTCATAGATTTTGCTCTTTCCAATATGGTAAACAGCGGAATTTCCCGTGTGGGCGTTATTACCCATTATAATTATCAGTCTCTTATGGACCATATCGGTTCCGGTAAGGACTGGGACCTTGCCCGCAGAAGCGGCGGTATACAGATACTTCCTCCCTACATAACCGCTTTCGCCAGCTCAAGACCCGAGGTATACACCACCCGTCTCGAGGCTCTTATGGGCATAAGTGCGTTTATTCAGAGCGCAAAGGAAGAATACGTTATACTTTCGGATTGCGACGTTATCTGCAATATGGATTTTTCCGCGATCATCAAGTATCACATAGAGACCGGTGCGGACTGCACTATTGCAACAAAGCAGTCTTATCTGGTATCCAAAAGCGGAACCAGCAACAACGTAGAGCTGTTTTACAATGAAAACGGCGACGTTACCGATATAGCGGAGCACAATTCTCAAGAGCCCGCATTCTGCAACGTAAACCTTAATATTTACGTTATGAACCGTAAGTATCTGGAAGAAATCACTTTGGATGCTTCCGCCCACGGCTACAAGAGCTTTACCAAGGACGTTCTTGCCCGCCGTATCGGCAGAGACAAGATAAAGGCTTACGTGTGCGACGGATACTTCGCAACCGTAGACTCTATGGCAGATTATTTTGCCTGCAATATGGACCTGCTTAACCCCGGTACCCGCAGAGAGCTGTTCGGTATAGCAGACAGACCCATATTCACCAAGGTACGCAACAGCGCTCCCACCCAGTACAGCGATACCGCAGTAACCAAAAATTCTCTTATTGCGGACGGATGCGTTATCGAAGGCACCGTGGAAAACTGTATTCTCTTCCGTGGCGTAAAGATTGGCAGAGGCACCACCGTAAAGAATTCCATACTTATGCAGGATACCGTGGTAGGGGATAACGTATATCTTAACTGCGTTATTACCGATAAATCCGCAGTGGTAAGGGATGGCAGAGTCCTTTCCGGCCACGAAAGCAAGCCTTATTTCATAGAAAAGAACTTAACCGTTTGATTTTTGTTTTCCGTTTACAGCCATAAAAACCTTAAAAGGAGTAAATACTCATGAAAAAGATACTTTTTGCTGCCAGCGAAGCACTGCCTTTTGCCGCATCCGGCGGGTTGGGAGATGTTATAGGCTCTTTGCCCGCCGCCATAAAGCAGGCTGACAAGGATTGTGATATCCGTGTTATTATGCCTCTTTACGATAAGGTTACCGATAAAACCCGTGCCCGTATGGAAAAGGTTTTGGAAACCACCGTGGAGCTGGGCTGGAGAAAGCAATACTGCGGACTTTACTCTTTGGTTGAAAACGGCGTAACCTATTATTTTATAGACAACGAGTTTTACTACCGCCGCGGCACTCTTTACGGAGAGGGCGACGATCTTGAACGTTTTGCATTCTTCTGCAAGGCGGTAGTAGATCTCCTTCCTCTTATAGATTTTTACCCCGATTACCTTCACGCCCACGATTGGCAGGCGGCGATGGCGGTGGTATATCTTAAATGTCTGTACGGAGGTATGGAAAAATACCGTGATATCAAGGCGGTATTCACCATTCATAATATACAGTATCAGGGCATAGGCGATATGTATAATATGGGCGATCTTTTGGGACTTCACGAAAAATTCGCTCCCGTTCTTGAATTTGGCGGATGTATGAACTTTATGAAAGGCGCCATAGTTTGCGCCGATATGGTTTCCACCGTATCTCCTACCTATGCAAAGGAAATTCTCTCTCCCGAATATTCCCACGGTCTGCACCCCATACTTGAAATGTGCAAGGGCAAGCTTACGGGAATATTAAACGGTATCGACAGGGAATACTATAATCCCGCAAAGGATTGTGAGCTTGTTAAAAACTTCTCTTATATGCGCGCGGGCGGAAAGAAGGAATGTAAAAAATTCCTGCAGGAATACCTTAACCTGCCCGTAAAAGAGGACGTTCCCATGGTGATAATGATCACCCGTCTTGTTTCCCACAAGGGATTGGATATTGTAAAGGAATCTCTTTACAGCCTGCTTGAGGAAAATCTGCAGTTTGTGCTTTTGGGCACCGGCGATTACGAATACGTACGATTTTTTGATGAAGCGGCACGCCGTTTCCCCGAAAAAATGCGCACTCTGCTTAAATACGATAAAGAGCTTTCCAAGCGTATTTACGCCGCAGGCGATATCTTCCTTATGCCCTCTTTGAGCGAACCCTGCGGTTTGGCGCAAATGATCGCATCCCGTTACGGCACCGTGCCCGTTGTACGTGAAACCGGCGGACTTTACGACAGTATAAGAGATTACGGCTGGGCAGACGGAGGCAACGGATTCACCTTTGCACCCTATTCCGGCATGGAGCTGTATAATGCCGTAAAACGCGCCGTTAATCTTTACGAAGATAAAACAGCGTGGGAAAAACTTGTTTTGAAAGTAATGCGCTACGATTTCTCTTGGAAAAAGAGCGCAAAACTATATATCCAAATGTACGAAAGGCTTAACTAACCCCAATGAACACACAACAGCTTAAAAACCAGATTACGGCGACACTTGCCAGATATTATTCGGTTTCTCCCGAGGAAGCGAATGCAGAGCAGATATATTCTGCGCTGGCAATGTGCGTAAGAGACGTTCTGGCAAAAAAGAATAGCGATTTTTCCAAAAAGGTAAAAGAGACCAAGTCCAAGCGTATATACTATATATGCATGGAATTCCTTATGGGAAGACAGCTTAAAATGAATCTTTGCAATCTCGGTCTGGAGTCCTCTTACCGTGAAGTGCTTTCCGAAATGGGCTTCGACCTTGATGAGATATACGATCTCGAAACCGACCCCGCCTTGGGTAACGGCGGCTTGGGCAGACTTGCCGCTTGCTTTATGGATGCGCTTGCAACCCAGCAGTACCCCGCAAAGGGCTTTTCCATACTCTTTGAATACGGTCTGTTCAGACAGAAAATGGCAGAAGGGGAACAGCTTGAGCTTCCCGATATATGGCTGCCCTCCGGTCAGGTGTGGCTGGTGCCCAGACAGGATAAAAGCGTTTCCGTCAAATTGGGCGGAAAGATAAAAGAAAGATGGGATAACGGCAGATGCGAGCCTATTTACGAGGATTACGACGAAATAGACGCAGTTCCCTACGATATGTTTGTTTCCGGCGCAGACAGCGAATGCTGTAACACTCTCCGTCTGTGGAAAGCGCAGGATAAACGCAACTTTAATATGGAGGCGTTCTCTCAGGGACAGTATATAAAGGCTGTTGAAGAAAACACCATGGCAGAGACTATCTCCAAGGTATTGTACCCTGCGGATAACCATCACGAAGGTAAGCTGCTCCGTCTTTCCCAGCAGTATTTCCTTGTTTCCGCTTCTCTTCAGAATATAGTTTCCAACCACGTTTCTCTGTATAAAACGCTTGATAATTTCGCAGAAAAGGTTTCTATCCATATAAACGATACCCACCCCGCACTCTGCGTTCCCGAGCTTATGCGTATCCTTATGGATGACCATCATTATTCCTGGGAAAAGGCGTGGGAGATAACTGTTAACACCATCTCCTATACCAACCATACCGTGCTTCCCGAAGCATTGGAATGCTGGAACGAGGATCTGTTCCGCTTCAAGCTTCCCAGAATTCACAATATTGTTACCGAAATAAACCGCCGCTTCTGTGCGGACGCCTGGAACAATTTCCCCGGCAACTGGGATAAGATAAGCCGTATGGCTATTCTGGGCAACGGTCAGGTAAGAATGGCAAATCTTTCCGTAGTGGGCTCAAACCACACCAACGGTGTATCCAAGCTCCATTCCGATATTCTTAAAAAGACGGTATTCCGTGATTATGCGGATATGTATCCCGAAAGATTTACCAACGTAACCAACGGTATCGCACACCGCAAATGGCTGTGCTATTCCAACCCCCGTCTTGCAAGCCTGCTTGATGAATGTATCGGCGAAGGCTACCGTAAGGATGCTTCCCAGCTTGAAAAATTCCTTGCATACGAAAACGATGAATCCGTGCTTAAACGTATCGGTGAGATAAAGCGTGCAAACAAGGTGGATTTTGCCAACTATATAAGCAGCCGTTACGGCACTTCTATCGATCCCGATTCCATCTTTGACGTTCAGGCAAAGCGACTCCACGAGTACAAGAGACAGCTTCTTAACGCTCTTAATATTATCTCTCTTTACACCGCCCTTCTGGAAAATCCTTCTTTGGATATACGTCCCCAGACCTTCATTTTCGGTGCAAAGGCGGCTCCCGGCTATTATCTGGCAAAGGATATCCTCCGCCTTATATGCTATATCGCTGCGGATATCGAGAAAAAGCCCGCATTGCGTGAAAAAATACGTGTGGTATTCCTTGAAAACTACAACGTAACCCTTGCAGAGCGTCTTATGCCCGCCGCCGACGTAAGCGAGCAGATCTCTCTTGCAGGTAAGGAAGCCAGCGGTACCGGTAATATGAAGTTTATGATCAACGGTGCCGTTACTATCGGAACTCTTGACGGCGCAAACGTAGAGATCGCAGAGCAGGTGGGAGATGATAATGTCTTCATCTTCGGCCTCCGCGCTCACGAGGTTGACGAGCTTTGGAAGAAGGGCTATTCCTCTTCAAGCTATTACCTCCGTTCTCCCGAACTTAAGCGTGCTATCGACCGTCTTGCTGTAGGATTTAACGGAAGACCCTTTACCGATATAGCAAACTATCTGCTGTTCTCCCACGGCGTGTCCGACCCTTATATGTGTCTTGCTGATTTTGAGGATTATCATAATACCCACAATAATCTGGTAGATGCATACGGCGATACCACCCGTTGGAACAAGATGGCGCTTAATAATATTGCAAAAGCGGGAATTTTTGCCGCAGACCGCAGTATCCGTGATTATGCGGAAAACATCTGGAACGCTGTTCCCCTTAAGGACTGATAAATATAAATTCTATACTTTTTGCTTCCGGCGCACCAACAAAAAAGCGTGTGTTCCCCTTGGGAACCTTGGTTACCGCCGGAAAAGGCTATACAATTAAAGACAAAAACGGCAATACACCGCCCGCACTTTCAGGTGCGGGCTTGTATGCTGTCTGTGCCGAAGACGGCAGGCAGGTGGATACCTTTACCGTTACGGACGAGCAGTATCCCGCCCCCGCATTTCTGGATAACGGTATTATTTACCAGATATTTGTGGATAGATTTTACAGCTTTGGCACCGTGCCCGCAAGAGAGGACGCCGTCTACCTGAATTGGGACGATACTCCCGAATACAAGAGAAACGAAAAAGGTGAGCTCAAAAACAACACCTTTTTCGGCGGAACCCTTTGGGGCGTTGCGGAAAAGCTGGATTATATCGCATCTTTGGGTGCGGGGAGTATATATCTTTCTCCCATCTGCAAGGCATATTCCAACCATAAATACGATACCGACGATTACCTTACCGTAGACGAAGGCTTCGGTGGCGACAAAGCCCTGAAGCATCTCATAGACGAAGCGGGAAAACGGGGAATAAAGATAATTCTTGACGGTGTGTTCAACCACGTGGGCGAGCACAGCATATACTTTACTTCCGCCCTTAACGACCCGTCTTCTCCTTATAAAGAGTGGTTTTCTTTTTCGAATTACCCCCATGAGTACGATTGCTGGTGGGGCTGCAGAAACCTGCCCAAAACCGTAAAATGCCATTCCTTCCGCAGTTTTATTTGCGATCAGGTCATTCCCAAATATATGGAAATGGGCGTTGGCGGCTTCCGTCTGGACGTGGTTGACGAATACAGCAATGAGTTTACCCACGAAATCTGCGCCGCAGTTAAAAAATCCAATCCCCGTGCCTGCATAATAGGCGAGGTATGGGAGGATGCTTCCACCAAGGTAGCTTATGACGAAGCAAAGGATTATTTTCAGGGACATTCGCTGGATTCTGTTACAAACTATCCCTTCCGCGACGGAATTATAAGGTTTTTCCGTTACGGAGATATTGCACATCTTTCCGGCGTGCTGGCATACCAGCTTACCCATTATCCCAAGGCGAAATTACTCCGCTTAATGAACACTCTCGGCACCCACGATACTACCCGTATCATAACCGCTTTGGCAGGTTACGAAGGAGATATGTCTGCCGATGAAGCGGCGGTGTACAGACTTACTGCGGAAGAATACGCACTCGGCGCAATGCGCCTCCGTGCCGCATACGGACTTTTGATTGCTCTCCCCGGCACACCCTGCCTTTATTACGGGGATGAGATAGGTATGCAGGGCAGATCCGACCCCTTCAACCGTTACGCTTACCCTTGGGGAAAAGAAGATACGGAAATGCTTTCTTTCTTTAAAAAAGCAGGAGAAGTGCGGAAAAATTCCCTTCAGCTTACAAGAGGCGATACGGAGATAATTTTCGCAGACAGCGGAATATTTGCAGTAAAACGCAGCTTTTGCGGAAAAACCGTTTTGGTTGTTTCTTTTGCCGCAGGCGGTGAATATGCTGTTAACGGCGAGTATACAGACCTTATTACCAACCAAAAATTTATAAACAAAATATATTCAACGTGCCCCGCTACATTTATTTTACAGGAGGATTAAAATGCTGTCTTTAAACCATACCTTTGAAGAGATATGTAAAGCATTTAAACTTAAAGGCGAATTTTTCGGCTACAACGTAATAAAAAGCGGAAATATAAACGACACTTATACCGTCCATACCGACGGTTACGAGGGCGGACGCACCTATCTGGTACAGCGTATAAACCACAATGTGTTCCACAGCCCCGAAAAGATAATATCCAACGTATGCCGCATAACGGACCATATAAGAAACCGTATGTTGGCAGACGGTGAAACGGACATAAAGCGCCGCGTTCTCAAAATGTATCACACTCCCGAGGGACAGTATATCTACCGTTCCGAAGACGGCAGTTATTGGCGTGTTATAAGCTATATCACCAATTCCTGCACCTTTAACAGCCGTCCCACCTTAAAGGTAATGCGTAACGCAGGTAAGGCGTTTGGCGAATTCCAGAAAAACCTTTCGGATTTCGATGCGTCCTCTCTTTACGAAACCATACCTCATTTTCACGATACGGTCAAAAGATTTGAGGATTTTGAAAAATCCGTGGCGGCTGACGTTGCCTCCAGAGCGGCGTCCGTAAAGGATGAGATCAATTACCTTCGTTCAATGAGCTCTTATGCGGGATATTTTGCTCTTCTTGCAAAGGAGAACAAAATAAGCCTGCGGGTTACCCATAACGATACCAAGTGCAACAACGTTATGTTTGATGCGGGTACGGGAGAACCTCTTGCGGTAATAGATCTGGATACGGTTATGCCCGGATACGCCGCATACGATTTCGGCGATGCGGTTCGTTTTGCCGCAAACACCGCGGCGGAGGACGAAAAAAACCTTTCCGAAGTATCTCTGGATACGGAAATGTTCACACAGTTTGCTTCCGGCTTTGTTCCTCAGCTTTACGGCAACCTTAACGAAACGGAAATTTCAACCCTTGCCATGGGTGCTCTTGTGGTAACCTTGGAGCTTTCTTCCAGATTTTTGGGAGATTACCTTGCGGGGGATACTTATTTTAAAACCGCATACGAAGAACACAATCTGGTTCGTGCCCGTTGCCAGATACGCCTTGCGCAGGATATGGAACGCAAAATGGGCGATCTTGAACGGATAATGAAGCAATTTTGAACAAATTTTTAAAAAACTTTAAGGAAATTTGAAAGAAAAGTTAACATTTCACTTGACTTTGGGGAAAATTGTGGTATACTACTACAAGATTGGTACTTGTTTTGTGAATTTTTAACAAGAGACGCAGATGGAAAATATCACACCCGTTACAAACGAAGATGGACTGCTTGTGGCTTCCGCCCGTGAGGGGGATTCCCTTGCTTTCGCCTTGCTTGTGCACAGATATTCCCGTATTATGAACTCCTTTATCGGCACTCTTTCGGTGTCGGAATCGGAACGGGAGGATCTTTTGCAGGAAGGGCTTATCGGGCTTCTCAAGGCTGTTCGCAGCTATGAGGAGGAAAAAGCGCTGTTTTCCACATATGCCGTTACTTGTATAAAAAACAGCATTATATCCGCACTCAGACGGTATAACAAAACAGTTTCCGTTGTGCCTTCTTCCGAAATTATCGGGGGAACAGAGGTGCAGGAAGCCGAATCACCGGAAACCATACTTTTGGATACGGAATCCGGCAGGCTTCTTCACGATAGACTTTTCAAAGCGCTCTCTCCTTTGGAATCAAAAGTCTTTGAACTTTATCTCGCGGATGAAACGTACGCAGAGATAGGCAAAAAATTGGGCAAGGATGTTAAAAGTATAGACAATGCGGTTCAGCGCATACGTTCCAAGCTCAAACGCATAATTTAGCAAAAACCTTGGAAACAAGGGAAAAATATTATTTCAAGCGAGGTAAAATCAGCATGTACGAAGACAAGACTTTGGTTTGTAAGGATTGCGGCGCAGAATTCGTTTTCTCCGCAGGTGAACAGGAATTCTATGCAGAACGCGGTTTCCAGAACGAGCCCCAGAGATGCAAACCCTGCCGTGACGCAAGAAAGAACGCAGGCAAGGCTCCCAGAGAGCTCTTTACAACCACTTGTGCACAGTGTGGCAAGGAAGCAAAGGTTCCCTTCCAGCCCTCTAACGACAGACCGGTATACTGCAGCGAATGCTATGCCGCTTCCAAGCAACAGTAATCTGCTATAGCGAATAACATATATTATTCTCCGGCACGAATCATTTTTGCTTACAAAGACTGTGTAATAAAAAATCCCCGAGCTTTTCGCTCGGGGATTTTTTTATTATACATTTTTGTTCATTCTCGCCGAACAAATGTTTGTTTACATAATTTTCGGACGTGTTTGGCAAATGTTGGCAGGTAATGGCAGAAACAAGGAAAATTGTGGGCGTTTTGGTGATAATTTATTTTACATAATTTTTGAAAAAAGTAAAAAAGGTATTGCATTTTTTAAAATGGTTGTATATAATAGGTTTGTGGTGAATTGTGGTGGAATATAACACCATTTTCCCATTAAATTCCGGTTTTGGAAAGTTTATGTAAAAGGAGGCGGGAAATATGTTCTTCGGCGA
>JAGCNA010000080.1 GCA_017646185.1 Clostridia bacterium | reverse complement strand
GTAAAATCCCTTGAAATCAGGTTTTTTTAGAAGTGTAGGATTATTCCCACTCTATAGTTCCGATAGGCTTGGGTGTGAGGTCGAGGAGGACGCGGTTGATGCCGTCTACTTCGTGAGTGATACGGTCGGTAATGCGGTGGAGGACATCGTAAGGGATCTCTTCGATGGTAGCTGTCATAGCGTCAACGGTGTTTACGGCGCGGATGATAGCGGGCCAACCTTCGTAACGCTTGCCGTCCTTAACGCCTACGCTCTTGAAATCGGGCACGGCGATGAAGTACTGCCATACCTTGGAAGCAAGGCCGCAGTTATCGAACTCTTCACGCAAAATAGCGTCCGCTTCGCGAAGGGCGTGAAGTCTGTCTCTGTTGATAGCGCCGAGACAGCGTACGCCTAAGCCCGGGCCGGGGAAGGGCTGACGGTCTACCATAGAAGCGGGAAGACCCAGGGCTTTACCCACAACTCTTACTTCGTCTTTATATAAAAGCTTTACGGGCTCTACAAGCTCCATAGCCATATCCTCGGGAAGACCGCCCACGTTGTGGTGAGCCTTTACACCGTCGGATTCGAGAATATCGGGATAAATGGTTCCCTGCGCCAAGAAGCGCACGTCTGTAAGCTTGCTTGCCTCTTCGTCAAACACAACTATAAATTCGTTGCCGATTATCTTACGCTTTTTCTCGGGCTCGCAAACTCCCTCAAGCTTGGAAAGAAATCTTTCGGAAGCGTCAACATAAACAAGGTTTGCATCCAATCCCTCACGGAACACTTCGATAACCTGCTCACTCTCACCCTTGCGCATAAGGCCGTGGTTAACGTGAACGCAGATAAGCTGTTTTCCGATAGCCTTTATAAGCAAAGCGGCAACCACAGAGGAATCCACACCGCCGGAAAGAGCCAAAAGAACTTTACCGCCTCCTACCTGCTCACGGACTGCCGCAACCTGCTCTGCGATAAACGCATCTGCCTGTTCTTTTGTCTGAATACGTGCCATTGTTTCGGGTCTTTTATTAGAATCCATTTATACATTACTCCCTTTGTAAAACTTACTGTTAAAAAGAACACTATATTTTACCACACTTTTTTTCGTTTGTCATTGTTTTTTTATAAAAAAATTCAAAAAAATAAAAAATTTTTTCTTTATTTCAACAGGTTTTCTCGTATTCATTGACAAAAGATATGGTATAATATATAATAATTATGTTAATAATTACCAAATATGTTTTACGGAGATGCTGACTATGGCTTTTTTAAGAATGCCCGGAGTAAAGGTCCCTCATCGAAAGCACACTTCAAACAGTTTTCCCGCAAGGATAACACCGCCGGAGGAAGTGTGCCTTCTGCTTTCTATGCATATAGGTGCTCCCGCAATTCCCGTGGTAAAACCGGGGGATAAGGTGAAGATCGGTCAGCTTATCGCAAAAGAAGGGGGATACGTTTCTGCCCCCGTACACGCATCCGTTTCCGGAACCGTTAAGCGTATAGACGATATAACCACCGCCGCAAACCAACTTACAAAAGGGATCGTTATACAATCCGACGGGCTGATGGAAAGACACGAGGAGCTTGCGCCCCCGAATGTAACCGACCGTGAATCTTTTATACAAGCGGTAAAAAATTCCGGCGTGGTGGGCTTGGGCGGTGCTGCCTTCCCCACGGCGGTAAAGCTTAACGTAAAAGAAGGGGCAGCCGTGGAAGAAATTATTATAAACGGCGCAGAATGCGAGCCCTATATAACCGCAGACACACGCACCTTTTTGGACAAAGCGGAAGAGCTTATATACGGCGTAAATCTGCTTTTGAAGTATATTCAGCCGAAAAAAATAATTATCGGTATTGAAAACAACAAAAAAGAGGCTATACAAAAAGCAAAAAAGCTTTTTGAAAACACAAAAAACGTTACGGTGCAGGTGCTTCCCTCCATTTACCCCCAAGGCGGTGAAAAGGTTTTGATATACAGCACCACCCAAAAGATAGTGCCCGAGGGAAAGCTTCCTCTGGACGTGGGTGTGATTGTGCTTAACGTAACCACCGTTGCGGCAATAGCCGAATTTGTTAAAACGGGTATGCCTCTTACCGAAAAATGCATAACCGTGGACGGAAGCGCGGTAAACTCCCCCGCAAACCTTATTGTACCTATCGGCACCCGTATAAAGGACGTGTTTGCGGCGGCAGGAGGATTTAAAGCCGACCCCGAAAAGATAATTATGGGCGGCCCTATGATGGGACATTCCATGCCCGATACGGAATACCCCGTAATGAAGGGCACCAACGCTTTGCTGGCGATTAATAAAAAGGACGCACAAACGCCCGAGGAAACGCCCTGCATAAACTGCGGAAGCTGTATACAAAGATGCCCCCTTCACCTTGATCCGCCTGCTTTCGGAAAAGCGTTGCTTAAAGACCCCAAGGCTTTGGAAAAATTAAAGGTTAATCTGTGTATGGAATGCGGTGTGTG
>JAGCNA010000079.1 GCA_017646185.1 Clostridia bacterium | reverse complement strand
TTCCACCCAGATACCTTACGCTGTAACGGTTGCGGCAGTTTCCTTTGTAGCATATATTATTGCAGGCTTTGTGCCCGTTTGGTATATTACTCTGCCTATCTCCGCAATTATTATGATAGCAACTCTGGTTGTTATAAAGAAGGTAAGCGCAAAAAAGGCGTAATTTAAAGAAAGGAAACCTTTGTTTTATGGAACAGAAAAAGCTTAAAGTCGCAGTTGTAGGTGTGGGCGGTATTTCCGAAGTACACATTAACGGCTATAAAGCCTGCCCCGATGTAGAGCTTTACGCATTTTGCGATATTAACGAAAAGACCCTTAAATGGAAGGGCGAACGCCACGGCGTTACCCGCCTTTATACCGATGAAGCCACGATGCTCCGTGAGCTTCCCGAAATCGACGCAGTTTCCGTTTGCACCTGGAACTCCGCCCACGCACCCTGCACCATTATGGCGCTTAACGCAGGCAAGCACGTTCTGTGCGAAAAGCCTATGGCGATGAACACCAAAGAAGCAGAGGAAATGCTGGAAGCGGCAAAGCGCAACAACAAGCTGCTTATGATCGGTTTTGTACGCCGTTTCGGTAACGATGCGGCTGTGCTCAAGGATTTTATCGATGCAGGAGATTTCGGTGAAATCTACTACGCAAAGGCAAATTATACCCGCCGTAACGGATGCCCCGGCGGCTGGTTTGGGGAAAAAGCACGCTCCGGCGGCGGTCCCCTTATCGACCTTGGCGTACACGTTATTGATCTTGTCCGCTATCTGCTGGGTAACCCCAAGCCCGTTTCCGTATACGGCGTTACCTACGATAAGCTTAAAAACCGTCCCGGCATTAAGGGCACGGTGGATTATAAATCCGAAACCGATGCGGCAAAGCCCGTGTTTGACGTTGAGGATATGGCAAGCGCACTTATCCGCTTCGATAACGGCACCACCCTTGCGGTAGAAGCATCCTTCAGCCTTAATATCCCCCACGATGTGGGCAAGATAGAGCTTTACGGCAGTAATGCAGGCGCGGTGATCGACCCCGAATTAAAGATATACACCCAGCAAAACGGATATCTTACCAACGTAACCATGCATCAGTCCACGGCGCTCAGCTTTGACGGTCTGTTCGAAAACGAGATCGCCCATTTCGTAAAATGCATAACCGAAGGTATTCCCTGCCGCAACCCCGCAGAGGACGGCGTGGAAATGATGAAGATACTCGATGCGGTATATCTCTCCGCCTCCACCGGTCATGAGGTGATTATCTGAACTGCCTAAACTTCGCAGATCGAAACGCAAAGGGTGTTGAAAAGTTTCGCTGCAGTCAGTTTCCAAATGTAGGGCGGGTGGCTTGTCCCCGCCGCTCTAATTACTAAATAAGGTAAAAATTCGGTAGAAGTAACATCTACCGAATTTCTTTTTATTTTGCGTTTCTAAACGATTTCGCTCGGGAGGCAGTAGATTACTACAGCTCTCCGCTCGCGAAATCGTTTTCTGCTTTGTTTATACAGTTCCTCGTTCAACCGGACTTTTAGTTCTACAGACATAAGATTTAGAAAACGATTACACGGTTTTTTGCTCCGCAAAAAACTACCGAAATTTCTCATTCCCGGGGTTCCCCGAAAACGCTATGCGTTTTTGGGGTGGGTT
>JAGCNA010000078.1 GCA_017646185.1 Clostridia bacterium | reverse complement strand
TGCGTCAACTCCGGGAAGTGTCTTAAAAAGCTTAATAAAATCTTCCTTTTTACCCGCACCGCCGGATGCGATAACGGGAACCGAAACAGCGTTGCATACCGCATCAAGCATTTCAAGGTCAAAACCTTTTTTAACACCGTCGGTATCAATAGAGTTTACCACTACCTCGCCTGCACCGTTTGAAACACATTTTTTGATCCAGCTTATAGCTTCCATTCCCGTGTTTTCTCTGCCGCCCTTGGCAAAAACACGGAATACACCGTCAACACGTTTTATATCCACAGATAAAACCACGCATTGGTCACCGTATTTTCTTGCGGCGGCGGCAACCAGACTCGGGTCCTTTATTGCACCGGAATTAACGCTTACTTTATCCGCACCGCATTTAAGCACACGGTCAAAATCATCGGTGGTATTAATACCGCCGCCCACAGTAAGGGGAATAAAGATGGTGCTTGCAACTTCGGTAAGTATATCTGTAAAAAGCTTTCTTCCCTCGGCAGAAGCGGTAATATCGTAAAACACCAGTTCATCCGCCATATTGTCGCTGTAATATTTCGCTAACTCTACCGGGCTTGAAACGTCGGAAAGTCCTTCAAAATTAACTCCCTTTACCACACGTCCGTTTTTTACGTCAAGGCAGGGGATAATACGTTTTGTTATCATTTCGCCACCTCAACAGCTTCTTTCAAATCAATAGCGCCGGTGTAATATGCTTTGCCGATTATCGCACCGTAAATATCCATGTCTTTAAGTGCACCCACGTCTTCGATACTCGAAACACCGCCGGATGCGATAATATCGATATCAAACTTACCGGAAAGTTCTTTATACAATTCACGGTTGGTGCCCTGCATGGCGCCGTCCTTGGAAATGTCGGTACATATAACTGCGGTTACGCCCAATGCTGTCATTTCCTCAAAGAAATCCTTTGCGGTTATATTTGAAACCTCTGTCCAGCCTTTAATGGCAACGTAACCGTCTTTAAGGTCAACGCCCACTGCTATCTTGTTTCCGTGCTTTGCAATGGCGTTTTTTAAAAACGTCTTATCCGTTACTGCGGCTGTACCCAAAATAACTCTGTCAACGCCTGCCTCTATATAAGCATCAACGGTGTCCATATTTCTTATACCGCCTCCAACTTCAACAAAACCGCCGAAGGAAGCGCATATTTTTTTAATGGTCTCTTGGTTGGCGGGAACACCGCTTTTTGCACCCTCAAGGTCTACTAAATGTATGTGCTTTGCACCGCAGGCTTTAAAATCTTCGGCAACGGAAACGGGATTATCGTTGTATACTGTCATTTGTGCGTAATCGCCTTTAAACAAACGCACCGCTTTGCCGCCAAACAGATCTATTGCAGGAAAAATATTCATTCAGTTACAACCTGCCCTTCTTTGCAAAATGCTTTTAGTATTTTCAGCCCCGCTTCACCGCTTTTTTCGGGGTGGAACTGGCAACCGTATACGTTTCCTTTTTCCACGGCGGCGGTTACGTTAAAGCCGTATTCCGAAACTGCGGCAAGGGAATCTTCGCATCCTATCGCGCAAAAGGAGTGGACGAAATATACGTGTTCGCCTTCCGAAGTGTTTTTCATCAGTCTGCTGTTTTCGTTTGTGATATGAAGCTTGTTCCAACCCATGTGGGGAAGCTTGAGAGTCTGTGTATATTTACTCATAGGCATTACGGCGCCCTTTAAAAGACCGAGTCCATCGTGTTCGCCGTATTCAAAGCTTTTTTCAAAAAGAAGCTGCATACCCAGACAAATTCCCAAAAGGGGAGTGCCGGATGCGGCTTTTTCTTTTACAAATTCATCCAGCCCGCTGTCTTTTAATTTTCTTATCGCATCGCCGAAAGCCCCCACACCGGGAAGTATCAGCTTATCAGCTTTATTAAGCACATCTTTATCGGCGGAAATGAACACCTCTTCACCGATAGCGGTAAAGGAAGATGAAAGGGAAAAAAGGTTTCCCACGCCGTAATCAATTATACCGATCATTATAAAACTCCCTTTGTGGAAGGTATTTCGTCCTTGGTTTCGGGATTTATCGCCACTGCGGCTTTCAGGGTTCTGGCAACGGATTTAAAGGCACCCTCAACTATGTGGTGTGAATTCTTGCCGTCAAGCTTGCGGATATGCAGACTCATCTGGCAGTTTCTTACGAAAGCATAGAAAAATTCCTCAACCAATTCGGTATCGAAAGAGCCGATCTTTTGTGTGGGGATATCAAGATCATAGCATAAACAGCATCTTCCGCTGATGTCAGCCGCCGTAAGTATAAGGGTTTCATCCATAGGAAGAATAAAGCTGCCGTAACGGGTAATGCCTTTTTTGTCCCCAAGGGCTTTTTCAAACGCCTGACCGAGACAAATACCGATATCCTCTGCGGAATGGTGGAAATCCACGTCGATATCACCTATGCAGGTAACATCAAGATCAAATCTGCCGTGAGAAGCAAACAAGGTAAGCATGTGGTTTAAAAAACCGCATCCAGTGTTTATATTGCTTTTTCCCGTTCCGTCAAGGTTAAGGGAAAGGGAAATATCTGTTTCTTTTGTCTTTCTGTTAATCGTTACGCTTCTCATTGCTTTCCTCCGGAAAGTATTTCTTTTACCGCTTTAATAAAGCAATCCATTTCCTGCGGTGTTCCGATAGTAATGCGGTTGAAATCCTTTATCCTTTCATTACCGAAATGGCGCACCAGAATGCCGCGCTTTTTAAGTTCGAGATAAAGAGTCTCGCCGCTTATATCATCGCTTTTTGCAAACAAAAAGTTGGTATCGCTGTTTAATACAGTAAATCCTTCGTTTTCAAGAGATTCTTTTACAGCTTTACGTGTTTGGATTATTTCACTGCATTTTTGTTGGTAATAGCTGTCATTATCAACGGTGGCTTCACCCAAAGTCAAGGTAAGTCTGTTGATATTGTAAGGATTGGTGGAATACTTTATCTTTTCTATATCCTCTATCAGCTCCTTGCAGCCGAAAGCGTATCCCAAACGGCCGCCTGCAAGACAGCGGGATTTGGAGAATGTGCGTACCACCAACAGATTATCGTATTTTTCCGTCAATCTATAACAGCTTTCACCGCCGAAATCCACGTACGCTTCATCAATAAGTACCACGTTTTCGGGATTGCTTTTAACAATTTCCTCAATCTGCCAAAGGGGGAGTGATAATCCCGTGGGAGCGTTGGGATTTGCAATGGCAATGAATTTATTTATTCCAAGGTAATCCTTGTAATCTACGGTAAAATCTTCTTTTAAGGGTATCTCCGTGTATTCCACGCCGTGAAGCTGTGCGAACACCGAATAAAAACCGTAGGTTATATCTGGAAAAACAGCGCCGTTTTCTCTGCCGAATGCTAAAAAGGCGAAATTAAGTATATCGTCAGAACCGTTGGAAACAAATACGTTTTGCGGCTTTACGCCGTATAGCCCTGCCAATTTTTCTTTCAGCACCTTGCAGGTAGGGTCGGAGTAAAGACGTAAGTTCGCTATATCCTCTGCGCTTACCGCCTTCAATACCCGGGGTGCGGGCGGGTAAGGAGATTCGTTTGTGTTCAGTTTAATATATTGTATATCTCTCGGCTGTTCGCCGGGGGTATAAGCGTCTGTTTCCTGCAGACGCTTATCAAGAAATTTGCTCATAATTATTCCTCAATGCGTATGGTTACACTTCTTGCGTGGGCGTCAAGACCTTCGGCGTTCGCAAAGAAGGCTACCTTTTTGCCGATCTTTTTAAGTGCATCCTTTGTATAATAGGTAAACTGTGATTTTTTAACAAAATCGTCTACAGACAAAGGGCTTGAAAATCTTGCGGTACCGCCGGTGGGCAATGTGTGGTTGGGACCTGCAAAATAATCTCCCAAAGCTTCGGGGCAGTTTCTTCCCATAAATACAGAGCCTGCGTTGGTGACCTTATCAAGTATATCAAAAGGCTGATCCGCCATCAGTTCAAGATGCTCGGGAGCAATGTGGTTGGAAACCTCGATCGCATCAAGCAAATTGTCTGTTACAATAATCTTTCCGTAGTTGTCGATAGATTTTCTTGCAATCTCCTGTCTGGGAAGAAGTGCAAGCTGTTTTTCTATTTCTTGCTGGGTTGCTTTTGCAAGCTCCATGCTGTCGGTTACAAGAACGGCGCTGGCATTGGCATCATGCTCCGCTTGGGAAAGCAGGTCTGCCGCCACGTGTGCGGGAACGCTGTTTTTGTCTGCAATAACAAGAATTTCGCTGGGTCCTGCGATCATATCAATGGAAACCTGACCGTATACCTGCTTTTTAGCCTCTGCAACAAATGCGTTGCCGGGACCTACTATTTTGTCTACCTTGGGAATCGTTTCGGTACCGTATGCAAGGGAAGCAATAGCTTGCGCACCGCCCACCTTGAATATGCGGTCAACACCGGCAGTCTTTGCGGCGGCAAGAATAACGGGGTTAACCTTACCGTCTTTTCCGGGAGGAGTGGTCATAACTATTACGGGACAGCCTGCGATTTTTGCGGGAATACTGTCCATAAGCACGGTGGAGGGGTAAGCAGCCGTTCCGCCGGGAACGTAAAGTCCTACCTTTTCTATGGGTGTTACCTTCTGGCCTATAACCACACCGTCTTTTTCGCTTATAACAAAGCTGTTGCGAACCTGCTTTTGGTGAAATGCTCTTATGTTTTCTGCGGCTTCTTTAAGAATTTCAAGAAATTCTTTATCAACGGAAGCAAAGGCTTCTTCGATTTCCGCTTCGCTGACTTCCAAGGAAGAAAGGGCGGCTTTATCAAACTTTTCGGTATATTCAAAAACAGCTTTATCTCCGTTTTGTCTTACGTTTGCAATAATTTCTTTAACCGGCTCGGTTACTCCGGTAATATATTCCTGCCGCTTGAATATTTTGTCTGCGGGAATTTTTCCGTATTCGTATATGCGTATCATTTGTTTTCCACCTGCTTTGCCATTTCGGATACAATGGCGTCGATTTCATTGTTTTTAAATTTATAGCTGACCTTATTTACGATAAGCCGTGCGCTTATGGGAACTACGTCTTCTATTACCTCAAGGTTATTCTCTCTCAAGGTACTGCCTGTTTCGACAATATCCACGATAACATCGGAAAGATCCAAAATAGGCGCAAGCTCTATAGAACCGTTAAGGTTTATAATATCTATATCACGGCATTTTTTATCATAAAAGCACTGTGCTATATAAGGGAATTTGGTTGCCACCCGCAATGTGGATGTTTTTGAATCGGTAAAGCCTTTTTTAGCGGCAACCGCCATTCTGCATTTTCCCATATTAAGATCCAAAAGCTCGTACACGTCAGGTCTGTATTCAAGAATAATATCCTTGCCCGCAACACCGATATCGGCGGCGCCTCTTTCAACGTATATGGAAACGTCGGAAGGCTTTACCCAGAAATAACGTATGCATTTTTCTTCATTTTCAAAAATAAGCTTTCTGTTTGTTTCTTCGATAGAAGGACATTCGTAGCCTGCGGCTTTGAACATATTGTAGACCTTTTCACCCAGTCTGCCTTTGGGTAATGCTATATTAACAGTTTTCTTCAATTAAATTCACAACTCCGTTCTCTGCCTTGTACAACCTCTTCCACCTTTTTCCTTCGGGCAGGGAAGCGGTTACCAATAATTTTTCATCCTCGGGAATAGATTTTATAAAGTTCACAAGCTCGCAAATATCCGTGTTTTCACTGCGAAGTACCACGGTGTCTATTATAGGAAGCGTATCGTTATTTTCCAATCTGCTTAAAAGATCGGTGTATACCGCAAAGCCTATAGCCTTGCTTTTTCTTCCCATTTTTTTAAGCAGCTTATCGTACTGACCGCCGGACAAGATACCGGCAGGGATACCTTCTATATATCCCTTGAAAACCACGCCGCTGTAATATTTGAGGTCGTTTCCTACGGAAAGATCAACATTTATCTTGCCTTCATAACCCCAACCTTCAAGTAGCTTGCAAAGGGAGAAAAGCTCGTTAAGCGCTTCTTTTTCATTTTCTTCGGTAAGTGCTTCAAGTAAATTTTTATAAACTGTTTCGGGTGCACCGGCGCAGATTACAAGAGAATTAAGCTTGTTTGTTTTCTCTTCGTCAAGCTCTAAGACTTTGCAAAGGGAGAAAAGCTCGTGGGCGTTTTTGTTTTGCAGGCATTTAACTACCTTATCTTTATCCTTTTTTGAAAGTGCGCAGTTTTCCAAAACAGAGCTTATAAGCCCCATGTGAGAAATATCGAGAATAAAATCTTCGGAAATCGCAGATAAGCTTTGCGCCGCAAGCAATACCACCTCGGCAATCTCGTAATTGCTTAAATCACCAACACATTCAAGTCCCGTCTGCATAATTTCACGGAAAGAATGTGTTCCGCCGCTTACACGGTACACGTTTTCGTTGTAGTACACCTTTTGTACTTCGCCGCTGATATCGGGGGCATTTTTTATAATGGAAAGGGTAACGTCCGGCTTCATTGCAAGAAGTCTGCCGCTTCTGTCCGTAAAGGTTATAACCTCATCGGAAATAAGGAAATCTTTGTTTGCAACGTATAGATCGTATTCCTCAAATCTGCTCATTTTATAACGGGTATATCCGTATTTTTCAAATAATTCTCTTAAAGCGAATACTGCTTTTTCGTCACGGCGCATCATTATATCTCATCTCCGCCTTCTTTAAGTCTGTCAAGTACTATACGGTATCCGTCGCTGTAATTAAGGCATTTGTTTACTCTGCTTATGGTAGCGGAGCTTGCGCCGGTATCCCGTGAAACGTCATTGTAATTTTTTCCTTTATCAAGCTGTTGAGCCAC
>JAGCNA010000077.1 GCA_017646185.1 Clostridia bacterium | reverse complement strand
TTCGGTATCCAGAATATACACGTCCTTAAGGCGCTCATACTGCTCACGGTCTGCAAAACGCTCCTGCTGAACACGGGTCATATACAGTACGTCAAGTTCGGGCATAGCTTTTTCAAGGCTGTCCGTTTCGGAAAACTCCATATTTTTAAGAGGTCCTTCCTTAACGTATTCGGGAATTTTAAGTTCATCGGGGGAGATAAGCACAATACGCACGTTTTCATATCTCGCCAAAGCGTTTATAAGGGAATGTACGGTTCTGCCGTATTTAAGGTCTCCGCAAAAACCTACGGTAAGTCCGTTAATAACCCCTTTTTCGCTTTTAATGGTGCAAAGGTCGGTAAGTGTCTGGGTAGGGTGGCAATGACCGCCGTCACCTGCGTTTATAACGGGAATGGAAGCGCTTACCGCCGCAACAGCGGGGGCACCCTCAAGAGGATGGCGCATAGCCATAATATCCGCATAGCAGGAAACCACCTTGGACGTATCGTTTATACTCTCGCCCTTGGAAGCGGATGAGGTGGCAGATGAATGTACGGAAAGCACGCTGCCGCCCAGCTCCAGCATCGCCGCTTCAAAGGAAAGACGGGTGCGGGTAGAGGGTTCAAAAAACATTGCCGCCAGCTTTTTGCCCTTGCAAAGGGAGGAATATTTTTCGGGGTTTTGGTGCATATCCATTGCCGTGTTTATAAGTGAATCTATCTCTTTAACAGAAAGATCGGTTATATCTATAACGCTGTTCATTACTTCGCTCCGTTTACCGCAAGATAATTTTTAATTCTGTCTACGTTTTCTTTGTTGCTTTCGTCTTCTTCAAGGTATTCTATAATATCGTAAACGTCAACTATAGAATATACGGGGAAACCAAACTGCTCTTCAATTTCCTGCATTGCGCCTTTTTCGCTTTGGCCCTTTTCTTTTCTGTCAACCATAATAAAGGTTGCGGCAACCTTAACGCCTTCAAGGTGGGAAAGAATTTCCATACTCTCGCGTATAGCGGTGCCTGCGGTGATAACGTCTTCAATAATTACCACTTCTTCGCCTGCCTGGGGAACGTAGCCCACAAAAACTCCGCCTTCGCCGTGGTCTTTTACTTCTTTTCTGTTAAAGAAGAAGGGAACGTTAAGTCCGTTTTTGGAAAGCGCTACCGCCGCAGAAACGGAAAGGGAAATTCCCTTGTATGCGGGGCCGTAAAGCACAGCATTCTTTTCGCCAAGCTTTTCAAAATATGCCTTTGCGTAAAATTCGCCAAGGGTTGCAATATCGTTTCCGGTCTTTATCATACCTGCGTTAATGAAATAGGGTATCTTTCTGCCGCTTTTTGCGGTGAAATCACCAAACTTCAAAACGCCTGCTTTTTGCAAAAACTGTATAAACTCTCTCTTGTAGCTTTCCATATCTTTTCTCCTTTTTAGCCTACGAATTCATTTACGCATCTGTTGTATGCGGCAACGGGGTCGGGTGCGGCGGTAATAGGTCTGCCTACCACGATGTAATCGGAGCCTATCTCCTTAGCCTGTGCGGGAGTCATAACACGCTTCTGGTCGCCGATATCACCGTCTGCAAAGCGCACACCGGGGGTTACGGTAACAAAATCCTTACCGCAGGAGGAGTGCACCTTTTCCGCCTCCAGAGGGGAGCAAACAACACCGTCAAGTCCCGCATTCTTTGCGGTAAGTGCGTAATGCATAACCACGTCTGCAATAGGCTCTTTTATAAGCATATCCTTTTCCATACTCTCTTGGTCGGTGGAGGTAAGCTGTGTAACCGCAATAAGTATGGGGCGGGTTCCGTCGGGACGGGTAAGACCTTCCAACGCACCCTCCATCATACGGGTGGTTCCTGCGGCGTGAAGGTTTGTCATATCCACGTCAAGACGGGAAAGAACTGCCATCGCCTTTTTTACGGTGTTGGGAATATCGTGAAGCTTAAGATCAAGGAATATCTTGTGTCCGCGGCGCTTTATCTCTTTTACAATGGAAGGACCTTCCGCATAGTAAAGCTCCATACCGATCTTTACAAAAGGCTTTACGTCCGTAAATTTATCAAGAAACGCAAAGGTTTTTTCCGCGCTGTCAAAATCACATGCAATAATTACGTCTTTTCCCATTTTTATTTAACTCCTCCGATAATATCTTTCAAATTTTCTATTCCGTATTTTTCCATTGCCTTGGGCAAATTTTCAATTATATTTTTGCAGGCGTAAGGATCAACAAGGTTTGCGCTTCCCACTTCAACGGCGGTGGCGCCTGCCATCATCATTTCCAAAACGTCCTCGGCAGTTTCAATTCCGCCCAAGCCGATAACGGGAATGTTAACCGCTTTTGCAACCTGATACACCATTCTCACTGCCACGGGGAACAAAGCGGGTCCGGAATAACCGCCCATAGTGTTTGCAATAACGGGCTTGCGGTTACGCAGGTTTATTCTCATTCCCAGCAGGGTGTTTATAAGGCTCACACCGTCTGCCCCTGCGTCCTCGCAGGCTTTGGCGATAGATGCAATATCCGTTACGTTGGGGGTAAGCTTTGCAATAACCGGCTTGCTTACCTCTTTTTTTACTGCGCTTATCACTTCGTATGCACCCTTGGGGTCAGAACCGAAGTTGACACCCCCTGCGTGCACGTTGGGACAGCTGATATTCACCTCAAGCCAGCCCACCTGCTCTTCGGCATCAAGCTTTTTGCACACCGTAACGTAATCGGAAACGGAAAATCCCCCTACGTTTGCCATTACGGGTTTATTGAATACCTTTTTAAGTTTGGGCAGTTCTTCGGAAATAACCTTGTCAATACCGGGGTTTTGCAGTCCCACCGCATTAATAAGCCCTGCTTTGCATTCCGCAATTCTGGGTGTGGGGTTTCCGAAACGGGGTTCAAGGGTAGTGCCCTTAAAAGAAAATGTGCCAAGCACGTTTATATCGTAATACTGTGCAAATTCATAACCGAACCCAAAGGTTCCCGAAGCGGGTATAACGGGATTATCTAAGTCTATACCGCAAAGGTTAACGCTTAATTTTCCCATAATATCTCCTCCTTCTTCATAACGGGTCCTTCCTTGCATATACGCTTGTAGCCGGTTATGGTCTTGCAGGAGCATCCCATGCAAGCGCCGAAACCGCAGCCCATACGCTCTTCAAAGCTGAAATATCCGTGAGTACGGGAAGCTTTGTACACCGCTTTAAGCATAGGCTCGGGTCCGCAGGTGTAAAAGCAGGTGTAATCAACATCCTTCATAGCCTCGGTTACAAAGCCTTTAATACCGTAGCTTCCGTCTGCGGTGGTCACGTATACCTTGCATCCGAGGGAAACAAAATCCTTTTCGCAAAAAACTTCGCTTTCCTTGTTAAAGCCCAGTATTACAGTAACCTCTTTCCCTTCGGCAATAAGCTGTTTTGCCAGCATATAGAGGGGAGGCACGCCCACACCGCCGCCGATAAGCAGAGGTTTTTCACCGCTGTCTTCGGTTACGTAGCCGTTGCCCAGACCTGTCATAATATCCAGTTCCCCTTTTTGCATACGGGAAAGTCTTTCCGTGCCCTCGCCCACAACCTTATAAATAATGGTTACGGTGTCCTCCGTCATATCGTGGACGGATATAGGGCGGCGCAGATACAGACCGTCTATTTTTATGTTTATAAACTGCCCGGGGGCGGTTATATGGCTTACGTCCCCGTACAGCACCATTTTATATACGTTTTCCGTAAGGGGAAGATTGCTTATGATACGAAAAATTCCCGTTTTCATAGTAAATTCCTCTCTTTTTTGAACTATGAACTATAAACTATGAACTATGAACTTCGTTAGCTTTTTTCGCGAGTACACGAAAAAAGGTTTCCATTAGTTCATCGTTCCTCGTTCATAGTTCCTCGTTAAACTTTAGGCGTC